>JBGTCP010000338.1:0-8902 GCA_041748815.1 Chthoniobacterales bacterium | reverse complement strand
AGCAAGGCTGTGGCGGTCTCGACCAACTGCCCCCCTCCAGGTCGAAAGACTCTTTGCGTAACATTGGCGGGTTCCTGAGCGAGCTTATCCAGAGCTTCGAGACCGACTAATTGACCGCGTGAGACTGAGCGCTGATGGTCCCGGGGATGTTACGGCTTGGCAGGCACCCGCGCTTTGTGAGATACATGAGCGCATGTTAAAGGTGGCTCGATCCATATTGATTTGCGATGATGATGTTGCGTTGCTGAATGCCATGAGAGGGGCCATCTCGACTTATTCCGGGCATGAAGTGATCGGCTCATCGGACCCGCAATATGCCTTCGAACTCGCATTGAGGTCCAAATTTGATCTCTTCATTTTTGATTATTCGATGCCTGATATTCGCGGCGACATTCTCTACAATCTCATCAGCAAAGCTTATGATGTGGAAAAACCGAACGCCCGGGTAATTCCGCCCCTGATTCTAATCACCGGCCACAGCTCAGAGCCCGAAGCAAGAAAGCTCCTCAAAATGGCGGGGGTGCGAAGCATTATCCCGAAGCCCTTCGACCTTACAAGGATGTTGGATCAGGTGGAGTCCAGTCTCAATTAACCATGAACGTGCTGCGCATTCTATTCCTGATCCTGGCATTAATTGCGATGAAAGCGGTTTTCATTGATAATCGCAGCGGTGGCCCGCTTTCTGAGAAAGGGACCCTTGAAAGCGAAGGGCTGTTGCCACTGGACGTGCAATATCTGCAAGGCCCGGCTCATGCGGCAGGCAAACCTCTGCTGCTGGAGTTCTGGGCTACCTGGTGCGTCCCATGCATACCAGCGATCGCACATCTGAACGAGCTCAACCGTCAATTTCGACACGAAGGCTTGCAGATTGTCGGGCTTAGCGATGAAAGCCCGGCCGTGGTGCAACAATTCATGACGCGCTACCCGATGAACTACACGGTGGCGCTGGACCCTGCAGGGAAATATGCTGCGGCTTTGCGTTCCCGCGGCGTCCCCCATGCCCATCTCTTCAATGCTGATGGCAAGCGGGTCTGGGATGGACATCCGGACAGTCTGACACCTGAAATCATCGCCAAAGCGTTTCTATGAAAAAAGTGAGAAAAAACCTTCACCCGAAAATGGAAAGAAAATCTGGTTATTTCGGGAGAGTCTGCGATTCTGCGCTGTGATGACCTCGCAAGAAACCGGCCTTGAAGTGGAGATCCGCCTGCTCCAGAAGGTGGGCGAAGGCGACCGGCAAAGCTTCGAAGCTTTGTATGACAAGTTCTCCGGGGTGCTGTTTTCCACCGCCTTCAAGGTCCTGAATAACAGTCAGGATGCCCAGGACGTATTGCAGGATGTTTTTGTGCAGATCTGGGAAAAAGCAGGTCTTTACGACAGCGCCCGCGGCAAACCGCTCACGTGGGCGATGACAATGACGCGTAACAAAGCCATCGACCGCCTGCGCTCCGCGCAGCGCCGCACCCGGCTCAAGGGCGAAGCTGAGAAGGAAGCCGATATTTCCAACGAGGAATGGGCCTCCGATGCTTCGGATGAAGTGTCTGCCCTGGAGCGCTCGGGCGCGGTGAGAGAAGCGGTGATGCTTCTTTCCAAGGAGCAACGGGAGGCAATCGAAATGGCATTCTTCCGGGGACTCACTCAAAATGAAATCGCCGATGCGCTGGATCAACCCCTCGGCACTGTAAAGGCACGCATTCGGCGCGGGATGATGAAGCTGAAGACCATCATCAAGCCCCGGTTGTAATCAAGGTGCTCAGAAAGATCAAAATTCTCAAGCGGGTGTGCCTGGCAGCTGGCGCTACCGTCATCGTCACATTGGCTGGCTGTTCACCCACGGCGGATACTGCGTCGAACGTGGATTCCGAGCTCAGTGCCCGCCGACTGGCTCTTCTGGAAGAGGAAAATCAGCGGCTTCGCAACTTCCTGCAGGAATACGAGGCAGAAAAGAGTCACGCAACTGATGCCGCAGCACGCACTGAGATCGAGCTCGCCGTCAGCCAATTGCGGGGCCTTCCTTTTCTCCAGCCTGTCTCCTATCGCACCATGCCGAAAGAAGATTTGCCCAAGTTGCTGGAGCAAAAAATCGCCGAGCAATACAGCGATGAAGGCCTGCAATTGCTCAGTGAAGCATACGCAGTGCTGGGCTTTGTGCCCCACGGGCTTGATATTAAAAGCGTTTATCTCGATTTGTTTTCGGAGCAGGTTGCAGCCTTCTACGATCAACACGCAGGAGAGCTGTTCATGTTCGCCGGCAAGTCGCTGGACAATGCGGAGAACCGTATCATCCTTGCACATGAGCTCACTCACGCACTGCAGGATCAGCACTACACGCTGGCAAATCTGCCGCTGGAGATTCAGGACAACGACGATGTGCGCATTGCTGTGACTTCTGTGCTTGAAGGCGATGCCACGGTCCTGATGTCGCTCTTCATGTTGCAGGATATGCGTCCCGGCTCCATCCGGCAGGTTGTTATGAGCATGCTGGGGGAGGAAATTGAGCAGCTGATGAATGCGCCGCGGTTCATTCGCGAGGGATTGCTGTTTCCCTATCTCAAAGGCCAGGAATTTGTCACTGCGGTGATGGCAGAGAGCGGATTCGATGCCGTGGATGAGGTCTACGACAGGCTGCCGGTGAGCACGTTGGAAATTCTGGAACCCTCTGTGTATTTGGAAGGCGGGTTCCGACCGGTCACAGTCTTCAATTTCACCGAACAGTTTGCGGACCAGGAGATCATTTTGGAGAACACCCTCGGAGCCTTTGGTATTCAGCTCCTCCGCGACGAATGGCTTCCGGAAGAAAAATCCGCGCGCCCTTGGGATGGTTGGCAGGGGGACCGATACCGCGTTTACAAGGGCCAAGACGGTCTAATTCTCGAATCCCATTCCACCTGGAGGGATGCAGCTACTGCGGATGCTTTCGTGGAATTGGCGACAAGGATCTGGAACGCGCGAGGAGAGAAAGCACGGAATGTGAAGATCGAGAAAAAGGGCAGCATCGAGGTGATCATCACAGACCTGCCCGAAGTCCGGTAAGGCCACCGTCGAGCCTTTATCTTAGGCCGCAAAATATTGCCGGGCGCGACTGATGATGCGGTCCACGACTGCACGGTGCGGCATGCCGCTGGAATCGATCACACAATCGGCGGTTTGCTCGTAAAGTTCGCGGCGTGTGGAGAAGAGATCTTTCACGGCAGCCCGGGGGTCGGCGGTTTGGAGGAGCGGCCGGTTGGTATTGCGCGAAACGCGGCGGAAAATCTCGTCCTCATTGGCGGTCAGCCAGACAACAAACCCAATGTCGCGAAGGCTCTGACGATTATCCTCACGCAGCACGATGCCTCCGCCCGTGGCGAGCACCATGCGTTTTTCGTTGGCGATTTCCTCGAGCATGAGACGTTCGACGTAACGGAAATGCTCTTCTCCCTGCTCGGCAAAGATTTCCGGTATCGCCTTTCCCTCCTGTTTTTCAACGAGCGCGTCTGTGTCCACGAATTGAAGGCCGGTGCGCCGCGCCACCAACCGGCCAACGCTCGACTTTCCGCTTCCCATAAATCCAATCAGGATAATGTTGCCCAGCTCAGCCATCGAAAGCAACCATCCTCCCGGCATCCGGCAATCGCCGGTCCTTATGTTGAAACGTTGCTATCCGCCCGCAGATCCACCGTCTTCGTGGACAATGGCACCACGTTTCGCGCTTTGGCTCCCTTATCATCATGGTACAATTCATACTCCACTTCCTCGTCGGTGCGCAATGTGCGAAATCCATCCACCCGGATCTCCGAATAGTGCACGAAGATGTCCCCATCCTCATCCGGCCCCGTGAGAAATCCGAATCCCTTTTTTGCGTTAAACCACTTCACCCTTCCTATCGCCATGACTCAATCTCCATACTACGGCCTTGTGATAGGATTGCCACGGCGGGGAGGCGAGGCATCCGATCTGAGGTCTTTTAAAATCTACTGCTGTGTGACTACGAAGGGAAAATAACCAACCGGACCTTGGACTGGAATTTCTGACTGGTCAAACTCTCATTCACACGAAATGCCCTTCAAATCGGAAAAAGGCGGGCGATTCGCAGGGGTTGGAGGTAAGTGTGGGTTGTCATTCCCGAAAAATCCGGCATGATAAAAAGATGAGTTGGCTCTTTTTAAAACGATTTCTTGTACGCCCGATGCAAGTGGCATCTGTGATCCCGAGTTCTCCGGTGTTGGTGAGTCGTGTGGCAGAGACTCTGGATTTTACCAAGGCAGCGGTTATTGCCGAGTTTGGACCTGGCGAGGGGGTGCATACCCGGCGCATTCTCCGGGAAGCTGCGGCGAACGCGCGCATCCTGCTCTTTGAGCTGGACCCGGAGTTCTGCACCCACCTGCGCAAAGAATTTGGTCACGATCCACGGGTCGAGGTGCTCAATGAAAGCGCGGTGCACTTGCCGGAAAAACTCGCCGACCTCGGGCTCACGCACTGCGATTATGTGATCTCAGGCATACCGTTCAGCATCATGGACGTCGGGCTGAAGCGGGATATCCTTGAAGCGGTTTTCCAGAGTTTAAGCGATGAGGAGCATGCAGCGTTTGTGATTTATCAGGTGACGAAAGAGCTGGTGGGGCATGCGCGGCAGTTCCCCGCGATCCAGTCCCGCCATTGTCTCTGGAATCTCCCGCCCATGTTTGTGACGGTATTTTCTAAACAACCATCGCCCGCCGTCGAATCCAGAAATCAAGAACCCGTCGACGGCCTGAATCCTGCCTGATCCATCCCCGCCCGCACCTACCGCCCGCACCTACGATGTCCCACCGCACAGAATCCGATTCCATGGGGGATATGACTCTCCCGGAGAACGCCCTTTACGGGGCATCCACGCAGAGGGCCGTCCTCAACTTTCCGATCAGCGGCTATCGCTTCGGACGCAGTTTTATCCGCGCCCTTGGCCTCATCAAAGAAGCCGCAGCGCATGCCAACCACACCCTGGGGAAACTTGATGACTCGCGCTATGAACTGATTCGCAGAGCCGCCCGCGAGATCGCTGACGGGGCGCACGATTGCCAGTTCCCTGTGGATATTTTCCAGACAGGCTCGGGCACCAGCACCAACATGAATGTGAACGAGGTCATCGCCAACCTTGCGTCAATGTTCGCTGGCAAACCCCTTGGATCGAAGGATCCGGTCCATCCTAATGATCATGTGAATATGGGCCAATCCAGCAACGATGTGATCCCGACCGCGATCCATGTGGCCGCTGCGCTGGCATTGCGCGAGGAACTCATGCCTTCGCTCCAGGACCTGGAATACGCCCTTCAACGCAAAGCCAACGAGTTTGATCACGTGTTGAAAATCGGGCGCACGCATTTGATGGATGCCACTCCGGTGCGGCTGGGCCAGGAGTTCCATGGCTATGCACGCCAGATTGAACTCGGCCGGCTCAGGACCGCCAATGCCATCAGCGCACTTGAGTCGCTCGCGCTCGGAGGGACTGCCGTTGGGACCGGCATCAATACGCACCGCGATTTCGCCCGGATCGCGGTAAGTTTCCTCGAAGCTTCAACCGGCATTCATTTTAAAGAGGCTACTAATCACTTCGAGGCGCAGGGTGCAAAGGACGCTGTGGTTGAGGCATCGGGCCAGCTCAAAACGATCGCCGTCAGCCTGTTTAAAATCGCCAACGACATCCGATGGATGTCCAGCGGTCCACGATGCGGCCTCGGTGAGATCGCGCTCCCTGCGACGCAACCGGGAAGTTCGATCATGCCGGGTAAAGTGAATCCCGTGATGTGCGAAGCGGTGATGCAAGTGTCCACGCAGATCATTGGGAACGATGCCGTCATCACCTGGGGCGGTGCAAACGGCAATCTGGAGCTCAATGTCATGATGCCCGTCATGGCGCATAATTTCCTGGAGAGCATCCGCCTCCTCACCAGCGCTGTGAATATCTTTCGGGATCGCTGCATCGAAGGCATCACGGCTAATGAGGACCGCTGCAACGAACTCATCGAGCTCAGTATGTCGATGGTCACCAGCCTTGCACCCCTTATTGGCTATGATCGTGCGGCCGCCATCGCTAAAGAAAGCGCATCCTCAGGCCGCACAGTGCGCGCTATTTGTGAGGAGCAGCAAGTGCTGCCAGCTGCAGAATTAAACAGGGCACTGGACCCGGCGTCCATGACACATCCCGGGTAGTCAACCTTAGTCCAAGGTGCCTTTGGTGCTTGGCACACCTTGCACCCGCGGATCCACAGTGGTCGCAAAGTCAATGGCTTTGCCCAGCGCTTTGAAAATCGCCTCCGCCATGTGGTGCGTGTCTTTTCCGTAAAGCACCGTGGCATGCAAATTCAGCCCCGCGTGCACTGCCACGCCGCGCAGAAATTCCTCCACCAGCTGGAACGGAAAATTGCCCACCGGCTGGGGTGCGCCCGGCGATTCAAAGCACACAAAAGGGCGTCCGCTAAAATCACACACCACCCGGGCAAGAGTTTCATCCATCGGCACATAAGCATGTCCATACCGCGTGATCCCTGCCTTGTCGCCCAGCGCGGACTTTAATGCCTGGCCGAGCACAATCCCCGTGTCCTCCACAGTGTGGTGAAAATCGATTTCGAGATCGCCATCCGCCTCGAGTGAAAGATCCATCAACCCGTGCTTTGAAAACAAAATCAGCATGTGATCGAAAAAAGGAATCCCGGTGCGCACATCCGACGCACCTGAGCCATCGACATCGAGCTTCAGTCGGATGTCGGTTTCCTTCGTCTTGCGATGAATTTCGGCAGTGCGTGGCATGGTCGAATCAGGCTTCGATGTCGGACGTGGGTTTTGTGCGGGCCTTGTTCACTATCGCCGACACCGTCACAACCACCAACACACCCACAACGATCACGATAGCTCCCTGGATGGTCATGAAAAAAGGTTTTTCCTCAACGCCCGCAGTCACAGGCTGGGACGTGGCGGCAGCAGCGGCAGCCTGCTCCGCTTGCCGGGCGGCTGCGGCCTCATCGGCTTCCTTTTGGGCTTCCTCGGCAGCCTCCTCAGACTCGGCAGCTTCCGCAGCGGCCTCGGCCTCGATGGCGTCCGCGATGGCTTTTTCGTGTGCTTCCTGGAGGGCCGGCAATTCCGTTTGCAGATTTTTAGCTACGGCATTTTCCGGCCATAATGTGAGTGCCTCAGCAGCCAGTTCACCGGCGCGTTCGTACCGCGTATTTGCAGCAGACGCCTGAGCCTCACGCGTCTTTTCAGCAGAGGCGAGCATGCTTGTCACCTTCATTTGTTGAAGTTTCGTGCTTTCCGCGGTGGCGAGCCGTTGAATTTCTTCAAGGCTTTTGATGCTGCGGGAGATGAGTGGGGGCCAGCGCAGGCCCGACGAAGTGGCGCGGGTGATACGGGCTTCGTAACTGGCTTCTTCCTGAGCGCGTGCATCGATAAGAGGCTGCCTGCGGGTCTCGCGCGTGCGTTCCACTCCCACTTGCCACTCCTTGAGCTCGATGGCGTGGGCTTCGATGAGGCGCGGCACGTCCCGGGAGATGGCATTGAGAGCCCCTTGCGCGAGAGTGACGGCCTCGGGGTAAATCAGCTGCCCTTTATAATCTCTTTCGATAACATCAAATGCATTCAGTGTGGCGATGTGATCGCCGCGGGATGCCGCGTCGCGCATCGTATTATAAGCAACGCGGGCATCAATCTCGGCGCGGCGCTTCTCCACTTCCTCTGCTGTCAGCCAATTCCCATCCAGTTTCACCTCACCCTCAGCCACTCGACCGCGCTCCTCGAAGAAAACTTCGCGTAGCTTCTCCACTGCAGCGCGATGCTCGCTATCGGGGTATTTGCGCACGAACGGATCGAGAATTTCATTCATGACCCGGTCATAGGTCTCCAGCGTCGAGCTGTTCTCACTGAGCTGCAATTTTGAGATCGATTCAAAGTCCACTGCATCCGGTGCCAAGCGCTGGACCTCTTCGATTTCCTCGGTCGGGTAGGTTTTGCGTTCGCTGATGCTGGCCGTCACATTCACGTCGATGACCACTTGATTTTCGTCCTCCATCACAATCGTGCCCTCGACTTTCTCGCCATTCTTAAGAATCAGAGTTTCATTAGCGAAGCCCGGCTGCAGGAATGCTACGAAGCACAAGAGCGAGAGTGTGAGAAAAAATTTATTCATGGAGATTGGTTACTGGTGGGAGCTATTACTATGAGAGAGAGAAAGCGTTTTATCCAAGAAAATTTCTTCTTACCGCTTAAGAAACAGACCGGGAATGCATTTACATAATAATGACATGTATGGAATTTATCAACCCACATTCGTGGAAAATCCCTCTGGCAGCCACGCCACGCCAAATGCCTCAGTGCGGATATTCGATTTCAAGGCGGAGATGCGCGATTTGACTTCACCCGCAAGCATGCGCTGCAATTCCTCATCGAGCTGAGCGATTGCAGCACTCATCTCCGTTGACTTGGATGCGAGTTCCTGCTGCAGGCGTTCAAGGGACTGTTGATTTTTTTGCGCCGCCACCTCAGCACGCTGAGTGATGGCCCGGCGATTGGTTGCGGTGCGCAAGGTGGTGCCGATTTTGCGCACTCCGGATGCTTTCCTCCCGCTGAGCACGGAGAGCACCGCACTTCCAATGGATGAAAGAGTCGATACCCGCTCCTGGCTTCGATAGGTGGCGATCTTTTCCTGATCGCGTGCAACTGCCTCCGTCGCTTTGGAAATGCTCTCCTCCAGTTTGCGGACCGTAGTTTGATGCGCTGCTTCCAGCTTTTCAACCCGGTCCTTTCTCCATGAAGCACTCACCTCATTTACCCGCTCGGCGAATTCCTCCGCAGAATCAGCGACAGATGCACGAATCTTGAGACCGGGGATCTCAGCGACCTCCAGCGCATGATCTGCGACGATGTGATCGCTGATGGATTGCCCCAATTG
>JBGTCP010000337.1:0-2480 GCA_041748815.1 Chthoniobacterales bacterium | reverse complement strand
GCCATCATTTCCTTGATGGGAGGGATATTGCGGTTTTCCGTCATCATCTGAGCACGGAAGACGGAGTAGTTGTAAGCGACGACGATGCCGCCAACGACAAAAATGATCAGCAGCCAAAGGGCTAGGGAAAGATTGGGACGTTTTTCAGGTAGACTCATAGGGTGTGCGTAATTCAGCATCACAATACGCGTGGTGCAACTGCAAACGACGCATCACACGTGACGCTGGAAAGTTCCGGGAACAGACACGCTCTCCCGGCCCCCGCGGCGATCTAGAGCGAAGCTTATGAATTTGGTCCCGAAAAAGCAGCAACACTTCGGCTATCTGGTAATTGGTCTCTCATTGCTGGCGACTTACGCGATCTACTTCGGCTCGCTCTGGCACTACGACGGGTGGTACGAGTATCCACTCAAATACATTGCAAAGATCGGGAGCATGGGCACAACCCTGCTAATGTGCTGGGCATTTATCCTGGCCACACGATTCCGTCTCATAGAGCATCTTTTCGGCGGATTGGATAAAGTTTACAAAGCGCACCGCCGCGTCGGGGAAATTGCGTTTGTCCTCATTTTTCTGCATCCACTTTTTCTCGCACTGGACCCGGAGTTCAGTTTCGGTGGCTACTTCTGGATCGCGCGAATGCCCGGCGAGGCAGGCCACTACTACCTCGCGAGGATGACAGGCATTGTTGCGCTCCTCATTTTTATTCTGCTGGTGGCTCTCTCGATCTGGATCACGATGCGGTATCACCGGTGGAAACAAACGCACAACTTCTTTGGCTTGCTGCTGATTCTGATAGTGATCCATGCGGTGCTGGCGAATGGCGAAATCTCGGCCTACCCGCTTTTGCGGGCATGGTTTGTGGCATGGGTGGGGCTGGGCTTGTTCTGCTACTTTTACAAAAGGCTCTTCTATCGATGGTTCGGGCCGCTTTACGACTATGTGGTTGATCGGGTCGAAACCCTGGGGGACATCACCGAGGTGTATCTCCGTCCAGGAAATCCACGTCGTGCGATGGCTCACAAACCTGGGCAATTTCTCTATATTTACTTTGAGTCCCATGAATTGAGTTCTGAGCCGCATCCCTTCAGTATTTCATCGGCTCCCCAGGCAGAGCAGCTGCGCATCTCCGTCAAAGAGCTGGGTGATTGGACAGGAAAGCTGCACACGCTTGAGCACGGCGCCCATGCTTTCGTCTGGGGGCCTTACGGAAAATTCGGCCAGCATATCACAAAACACCCGGACAAAGAAGCGGTCCTCCTCGCAGGCGGCATCGGGATCACACCGTTTTTAAGCATGGTTGAGGATGAAAATCTGCGCAGCCGGAAAAGTCCCAAGGTGCATCTGTTTTACAGTGTCGAGAAACCCGCACATAATTATTATCATTCAGAGATCGAAAAGCTCGATGGCAACATGGAGCGTTTGCATTACCTGCCGCATTGTTCGGACGAGGAGGGATTTCTCACGGCAGATGTGATCTCGAAACGCACCGGTGGAAATCTGGGTGAAAAGATTTTTCTCATCTGCGGTCCCAAGCCGATGATGGATTCACTGCGCGAGCAATTGCTGGAAGCAGGAGTGCCCACCGATCATATCTTCACCGAGGACTTCAGTATTATTTGAGTTCCCTGCGCGTCGCTGCCTCGCGCTCGTAGCCCCGCAAGCGGCCATCAATTAGTAACGGCCCAAACGGGATCCATGCTGCCACAAACACGAGCACACCCCTGCCAAATGGCCAACGCAAACCGAAGAACACGAGCGCAAGCAGCGCACAGAATATCATAAACAGCAGACCGTGCGCCCACCCCACCCAGCGCACAAACTCCGGCATGCCAAACAGGTACTTCAACGGCATAGCCACAAAGAGCAGCACCAAACACGACGCCCCCTCCACCAAACCCGCCATTCGCAATTTCTTCACTGTCGATTCATCCACTCGCATGCTGTGAAGTATCCCATAATTCGAGAATTTACAATCCTTTGGGTTCAGCTAGTCTGCCCGCATGAAAACACGGGTAATCGTCTGCACCGCGCTGTATCTAATTGCTTGCTCACTGACAGTGCAGGCAGAACCGGAAATCATCCCGGCCTCTGCGCTCGAAAAACTCGCTGAAAAAGAAAAACAGGAAGTAAGTGTTGAAGGAGTGGTCCGGTCTTCGACGATTTCAGAATCGGGCCGCCTGTTTCTGAATTTTTCGGATCCGTTTTATGAGGGATTCACCGCGATGGTGCCTGCGGAGTTTACAGCCGCTCTTGGGAAAGACTACCTGACAGGCGACCTGAACGGCAAAAAAGTGCGCATCCATGGGACCATTGAAATTTACAAAAAACGCCCCCGCATTGTGATCGAAAAGGCGGCCCAGCTGGAAGTCGTCGCGGAGGAATGACGTCATGTGGTGAATGGCTCCTGTGCGTCGACACCGGCGGCACTTTCACAGACTGTGTTGCACGCGCTCCGGATGGTAGATCACACCGGTGTA
>JBGTCP010000336.1:0-2993 GCA_041748815.1 Chthoniobacterales bacterium | reverse complement strand
TCACTTCGATGAGTTGTCCGATATCCCTCGGATGCAGTCCAATGCTGGGTTCATCCAGCACAAACAAACTGTTCACCAGCGATGCGCCCAGACACGAAGTCAAATTCACCCGCTCGATTTCGCCACCGGAAAGCGTGCGCGCACTCCGGTTCAGAGTCAGGTAACCCAGCCCCACTTGCACAAGATATCCCAACCTCGCTGCGATTTCGCGACACAGCATCTCCGTCGTGGCATCCTCATGGTGCTTTTCCCTAAGCGCAGTGAGGACGCTGTAACCTTTGCTCACTGCCAGCTGATTCACCTGCGGCATTGTGAGCCAACCACCCTCGCAATCCTCGATCTTATAATTCAGCGTCTCCGGCTGGTAGCGCCCGCCTTTGCAGTCCGGGCAATCGGTGTATGACCGGTAGCGGCTCAGAAAAACCCGCACATGCATTTTGTAAGTTTTGCCTTCCAGCCAATCAAAAAAGCCTTTCACTCCATACCAGCCCTGATTCTGCCAAAGTTCCTCGGCATCCGCGTCCACAGTGCCCTCGCCATAGAGCACAAATTCCTTCTCGGCGTCGGTGAGATCGTCGTAGGCGCAATCCACGTCGATGCCTTCGCGTGCGCAGGCGCGGATGAGATCCGTCTGGCACTCCGCCGATGCATTGCCGGAGAATGCTTTCACCGCCCCACCTCGCAGGCTCATACGTTTATTGGGGATGGCTTTATCGAGATCCACACCGATGACACGCCCGAAGCCTTTGCACGCAGGGCATGCGCCGAGCGGGCTGTTGAAGCTGAACAACGCTGGCGTCGGAGGGCGAATCTCCACGTCATCATGCGCACACACCCAGCCCGTGGCATACGGATGACGCTCCAGCGAATCCACTTCCACTGCCGCAATTCGTCCCTTGCCCACCTCCAACGCACGCTCCAATGCCTCCGCCAGGCGGGTTGCATTTTCCGCATTCACTTCGATCCGGTCCTGCACGATCTCCACTTTGCCCGCCAGCTTAATGCGCGCAGGAGGCGCTTCGTCCGTGCGCACCTGCGCCCCATTTTGCAATATACGCAAATATCCCTGACTCTGCAAAAATTCAAAAAACTCCTTCACGTTTTTCGACTCCGGCGGATCAATCGAAAATGTCAGCAGGATGCGTTTTCCATCGAGCGCTTTCAGGATTTTCGCGGCAATGGACCCGGCCGTATCAGGATGGATCTCCCGCGCGCACTCAGGACAAAACGCGGTGGCCACTTTCGGAAATAGCAATTTCAGGTAATCATTGATCTCCGTCATCGTGCCCACCGTCGACCTGCTGGATTTGATGTGATTAGCCTGCTCAATCGCAATGGCAGGCGGAATCCCCAGGATCTCGTCCACAGCCGGCTTGTCCATGCGATCCAGGAATTGCCGTGTGTAGGGCGAAAATGTCTCCACATAGCGCCGCTGACCCTCGGCATAGATCGTATCAAACGCGAGGCTCGATTTACCGCTCCCGCTTGGCCCGGTGATCACATTGAGCTTTCCGAGGGGAAGGTTCAGATCAAAACCCTTGAGGTTGTTCTGGCGCGCACCGCGGATGACCACATGATCATCTTCCGGGGAGGGCGCAGTGATGTTTTCGTTTTTCTTACGTGATTTGGATTTGGACAACTGGGTGGTGGGCTTAAGATTCATGCGTAACGGAAAGAACGGCTGCCGGAGATCCCTCGGATTCCACAAAAATACAACCACCGGTTTGATAAATTCGATGAGGAACCCATCAAACCAACTCTTTCAAGGTAGCCGGGCAGTATAAGGGAGATTTCCCTGCGTTACAACGCCCACATTGTTAATCTGTCTAAATACTCAATTCCGCTCAGGGTGTTCTGGAGCTTTGGCCTGCAATGTGTGCCACGGTCCCATCGCGCACATGAGTCGCTCCCACGCAGTCACCGATTGGTCCAAAGCCAGGATTTCTCCCGGGGCATCGTTCACAAACCACGACTGCCGCTCCAGCTCCGAATCCAGCTGCCCCTCTCCCCACCCGGAATGGCCGATGAATGCCCGCACCACTCCGCCAGACGATCCCGCCATGTTTTTGACGTCATCCAGACTCAGCCCATGAGAACAAAAAATATTCCCGGTGTCCTGCGCTTCCTTGAAAACGGAAATGATGAGCTGGTTCGTCCCCACCGGCCCGCCCTGGAACACCGGCACGTCACCCAATGCCTGTGCAAGCTCCGCATCATCCACGAAATCGGAGATGGTTTTCCCGCTCGGACGGTTGATTACAAAACCCAGCGTGCCCTCGTTATCATGGGATGCGATGTAAACTACCGAGCGCTTAAAATTGTCGTCCATCAACGCCGGATGCGCCACCAGCAACGACCCCGCCAGCGGCATCTCCTTCTTAATCGGATATCTCATCTTTATAAAATCTAACCGCTCAGTCCGATTTTGTCCATTGACAGAATACACCCCTCTGCACCAATGTTGCCTTGTCTGATCGACATTCTCATCAAGAAGTCGCGGACTGGTCGATTGCACAGACCTCTGGTGCTTCCCCGCAACGGGAAACCTGCATTGCTAATTCACCCGGCAGTATCGCAACTCCAGATCTTCAATCATTTACCAGCGCGATCACGATGTGAAACCGGATCGTCCACACACCTTATCCACACATCATCACACATTTTCCCCTGCCGGGTTGCATAGTCACGCCCGGTAGAAGCACAAATTCCCACGGTCTCAGGCTATTTTCCCCCAATCGGTCAACCACTGATCTATTTTAACCAAAATTCATGAACGAAGAAACTTCAGCCTCCACGGAGGAAACATCCAGGCCGAAAAAACGCGCCACTTCCACCCGTGCCAAAAAAGCCACGGCCCAATCCGAAGAAAAAGCTCCTCACTCCAACGAGTCACCGGCCCTGGTCCTCCCGCCCCATCCCGCAGAGGAAACCGCCCCCGCACCAGGCGACGCGCCATCCACTGAGCGGCCCAAACACTCCCGCGAAAAACGGCC
>JBGTCP010000335.1:0-3755 GCA_041748815.1 Chthoniobacterales bacterium | reverse complement strand
GCCAGCAGCGGACCTTGTGCATGCTTCACCGCCCATCGCAGAGCGGTCCCCGGATCTTTTTCGCCCCAGCCTGAGAGCAAGCCTTCCAAGTGTGAAACGTCTACATCCGGAGTTTTCAAAAAATGCTCTGCCAGCACGTCCGGCATGATCGTGGCGAGGTGTGAAAGCGAATAATCCAGCATTGCAGATCGATCCTTGCCCTCGAGACGCTGGATCAAAGCCCACGCCGCCTCGGGATCGCGAGTTGCTAATTCGCTTCCATAGCGGGGGGTGAGGCTTTCACGCAAGTCATCCGGAAGTGTCTTTAATAATTCCCAGCCCGCCTCACCCTGGTGAGCGAGAGCCAGACCCGTGGAATAGACGAATCCCCAATCGTTCGCAGCAATCAGGTGACGCTGCATCAACTCAAGCATCTCCCGCGGGTCATGAGAGCCCTGGTGGTCAAACGCTGCTCTCAGCGCAACTCGCATCAGCGGGCGTTCACGAGTGGCTGCCCAATCCAGCACCGCAGTGCGATCCTGCTCTGCCCATGTTTTCAGGACTCCAGCAACCGCGACTCGTCGCAGCAATTTATGGTCGATTTGTAGTGCAGCTTCGCGTGCCGCAGGCAGCGAAACTTCCGCCCAGATCTTGAAAAAACCATGCACCAATGGTCTTTGTTGCCCCTGCGGCAAAGTCTGCAGCATTTCGAAGCCAAGCACCGGATTCGATGTACCAAGCGTGTGAAAGAAACCCGCGAGCGCAATTTGATGATCCGTCGGATTGGCATTCGCACCGCCGGGTTGCAGGGTCGAGAGTAAGGCAAATGCATCCACGGGCGCGATCACTGCCGCGCTGCTCGCCCAGAGGTTCAGCAGTTCCGACTCGCAGGCGACTTCGAACGCGAGCGTGAGATCCCGCTCCGCAAGACTTGTCAGTGCCAGCCACTGCGCCAGCTCTTTGCTCAGACCGCTACTAATGAGTTGCTCCACATATTGATCCAGGCCCGCAGCGTCGCTGAACTCTGCTTGCGGAAGCGCGGGCATCGCCACCGATGAAACCGGAGTCGCAGTCACACCAGCGGGCTCGCTCGACACTTGGCCGGAAGTTGATTGCTCACCATTGGAGTGTATTTTGCCAACCAGGACTCCCGCACCCAACGAGGCGGCAATAATGAAACCCAGGATAATGGGATGTTTCATTGGAGTTCAAATAATGCGCTGGCATGCTCCAACTCAGCCGGGTCAGTGAGCATAGATTTCATTAAATGCCGCCCGCGCACGTGATCATGGGCTTTCCAGTCGCCCGCAAGATCCCGGATGAGATCGGCGCGCCGTTTTGGATCCGAAACACGCTGGATCAAGCGGGTCGCGGATTCCAGATTGAACCTGCGAAGGCTTTTCGCCTGCGCTTGGATTGCACGATCCAGCGCTTCACCGGCAGGCATGGTTTGCACATGCGCCAGGGCTGCCTCGGGATTTGAATACGTCCATTGTTCCATCACCTCGCCCAGCGTGCGCCAGCGGAACGGATCGCGACCGATGTCGGGCAACGCAGCCAGCATACTGATCGCTTCACCCGGATTTTCTTTAGCAACCGAATAGCTGAAAACATAGGCCACATCGTGTTGATCCTGAGGAGACAAGTATTGCAACAGCTTCTTCACGTGGTCGGGGCTCGCGCCATATCCCACCCTGAGCACACCACGGGCAAGATGCGCTCGATCCTCCACGGAGAGTTGGCGCATTGCATCAAACACGGCTTGATTGTTGCTCCCTGCCCATCTGTGGCCTAGCGATCCCAGCACACCTCCGCGCGCATTAGCCGGAAGCTTCATAATCATGCCGAAGAGTTGTTCATCCGTGGCGGCGATTGCCGAGCCATATTCGCCCATCGCGGTTGACAGTATGTCGCTGAGAGTGTCCGGATCAAACCGCGTTGCCAGTTTTGCGGTAGCGTCCTCAAAGTCTTCCACCAGCCAGTAGCCAACCGCTGCTCCGATTCCGTTAGCCAGACCTTCACCTTCAAGCACACGCGTGGCGAGATCAATGGCAGCTTCGGGGTCTTCCTGGCCGGTATTGCTGATAAGGTTTGATAAAAATGCCACCTTTTCGCCGGGATAAAGCGAGTCCGCCCACGCGACCGCCATCTCCAAATCACCATCGTAATTCTTAGCCATCCCCTCGAGCAGCTGTTTTCTCAGATGGTCCGAAGGAACCGCTTCCACAAGCGCAAACGCCTTTTCGGGATCACGAACCAGATCACCCCCAAGTTGCGAGATCGTCCAGCTGTGCTGAAGCTCCCGCTTCTCTAGCACTGCCTTGAGCGCTATCTCAGGATCCGCACTTCGAAGGCCATCGAGATATGCATTAAAGAACTGATCCTTGGAAGATGTCGCGATGTCTTTAATCCATTCCCAGGACGTTTCCGGGTCTGCTTTTGCCCAGGCTCTAAGTGCCCCTGCTTGGTAAGGAAAATTTCCTCCAGGCTCTTCGGAGAGCTCAAACTCAGCCTTGGCAGCGGCCTCAGGATCCTTCTCAGCCCATGCTGAGAAGAGGGCGTAATGCTGGTTCGTCAGCTCGGGGTGGGCGCGTAAGAAAGCGATGCCTGCGGCCGGATCATGTTCACCCAGCGCTGTTAAAAATGATCGGACGGCATTCTCTTTGTCCGCGCTCTCGAGAGTTGCAAAGAGCAGCCCGCCGGTCACCGGATCCATTTCTCCCAGCACGCCGAATACCGACCCGAGCACCTGCTCGCGCACATGCCCCGGCCACTGGTGCTCCAACAGAAGGGATGCTTCACCTAGATCAACGATCCTGCTGACGATGGCCTCAAGGTAAAGTCTCCTCATTCGCGCGGGAAACATCCCTGGCCGCGTCACACGTTCTATCAGCATGAGGAGTTCGTTGGCATCGGCACCGTGTAGCATTTCCAGAAAACGACTCGTGCTCAGATTTGCCTGCCCGACCCGCAGCAGTTCCAGCATTTGAGTGTCAGAGTTGGAAGATGCGGTGATCCGGGCAACCTCCGCTTCGCGCTGGGGTGAAGTTCCAGAAGATTTCCCGATCAGGAAACCGGACGTCGCTGCGATAGTGGCGACTGCGAACACAGCGATAGCAGATCGATTCATCACAAGCAGTTGCTTCTAGTCATGTGCCCGGAGGAATCATAATACGGCCCAATACCACGAATGGACATTGCAGGTCAATCCCTCAGGGAGTTGGCAACAAAAAAAGAGGAGGTTCGCGCAAAGTCCGCAAAGCACGCCAAGAATTCAGAAAGAGGGATTGTTGGGCAAGCTTCTTGGCGTTCTTGGTGATCTTGGCGCGATCCATTCTTTCGCGATATTCTTAACGTGTTTGGCTTGGTCAAACCTGATGTGCTCATTGGCATTGATTGTGCTTCTTGATGCTGCGACAACTTATCATCAAATGAAAAATCTTTGTATGCTGGCCGTCCTTGTGAGCGGTGGATTCGCGGTGCATAAACACATCCTGTCCCCGGACCAGGATGAGGCGAAAAAACCTGTCCCCGGCCGTGCGGCGGCCGTGACCTCGCAAAAAGCAATCACCATCGAGTATAGAAACGGGAACGAGTTACTGGCAAAGTTGAGATCCGTTCCGACCGGGCAACAATTTCATCTCAAGGACGTAGGGGGCGAACCCCAATGGGTGTCGACCGGCATCAGCTGCGACGACCACGAGGCAATTGCTCGGCAACGCGCCCGGCATGCCGAGGAAGCCAAGCGTCTCAGCGCCGCCCTCACAGCTGAAATG
>JBGTCP010000334.1:0-3199 GCA_041748815.1 Chthoniobacterales bacterium | reverse complement strand
CTCAGCGATTTTGCCGCGATTGCCGATATCGAAATGGTCACGATCGGGGCGGAATCGAAGCTGGATCAATTCCGGCAGGAATTGCGTTGGAACGAAGTGTATCACCATCTCTCGGGCGGATTCCGCGCCTGATCCCGACCTATGAAACTTCCCGATCTCCGTGCCGAATGCTGCCAGCTGAACCGTGCGCTCGGCCGCTCCGGCCTGGTGGATATCACGTTCGGAAATCTGAGTGTGATCGACCGGTCGGCGGGCATTTTTGCGATCAAACCCAGCGGCGTGAGTTACGATGCCCTCGAGCCTGAAGGCATGGTTCTGGTGGATTTGGATGGCAACATCGTGGACAGCGCGCTGCGTCCATCCTCAGACACACCAACACATCGTTGCTTGTTTCAACATTTCCCGGAGGCAAATGCGGTAGTGCACACTCACTCGCGCACGGCGGTTGCATTCGCCCAGGCCGGCCGGGAGATTCCACTGCTCGGCACAACCCATGCAGATTATTTCCGGGGCCCCGTGCCCGTAACCCGCGCGATGACACCGGAGGAAATCTCAAGCGATTACGAATGGCAAACCGGCAAGGTGATCTGTGAGCTTTTTGAACAACTCAGCCCATTGGATGTGCCCGCAGTCCTTGTCCGCAATCATGGTCCATTCACGTGGGGAAAATCCGGCAGCCACGCCTTGGAGACCGCGTTGGCACTCGAAGTCATCGCCCAAATGGCCTCGCAGGCATTGGCCTTAAACCCGGATGCGCCTGCTCCGTCCTCCGCGCTTTCCGAAAAACATTTTCTCCGCAAACACGGCAACACTGCTTATTACGGGCAGATGTGACTCAAGATGCCTTGTCAGGTTGAGATGTTTGCAATCGCTCCTCGAGTTCTTTAATGATCAACTCGGCACCTGCGTATTTGTAATCGTCGAGCGTCAGCTTTTTACGGACTCCGTCATTCTGGTAAAAGGCATACACGATTCCCTTTTTTTCCCACTTGGAATAGTCCAACGCAACAACACTGGCCATGGGGACTTCCTTGCCATCCACGTCGATGATGGTTTCATCCTCCGCGCGGAGCGTGCGCGAGCAACTCAGGAAAAACCACCAGGCCATGAGCAGGGCACCCGCAACCCCGGTCGCACCAATCATCTTTTGATCCCGAATCTCTTTGTCGGTTTTAAGCGGACCCGGGTCTTCGCGTTTCCATCCGCGCGAAAACGCAAATTCCGGCCATTCAGCGACGCGTCCCTCGTCGGAGAAGCGGATAAACTCAGCCGCGCGTTCATTGCTCTTTGGATAGCCAATGAAACCATCGTAAAAAAACCATGCCGATGCCGCAGTGATAAAGCCGATAAGCAGCAGCATGCGCCGCTTCCATTCCTTGGTGATCTTTGCTTCTACTTGCATGACATGAGGTTTCTGAAGGAGAGCATGCAGTATTGCAAGGACGCTCTCAAATAGTCCACACTAAGGTAACTTTTTCTCGAGTTCTTTGATGCGAGCGGCAAGTTGGGGTAGGCGTTTATTCCAAACGCTGATCACGTGAGCCTCGCGGGCGGGCACTGCGGGGCTGCCGAACCAGCGCGTTCCCGGTTCGACGCTGTCTTTGATACCGCTCTGTGCTCCTACTTGCACGCCGTCGCCGATCTCGATGTGACCAGCAACTCCGACTTGGCCCGCGAGGATGACATAATTGCCAAGGCGCGTGCTCCCGGAGATCCCCACCTGCGCGATGATGAGCGAGTGTTTGCCGATGACCACATTGTGCGCAAGGTGAACAAGGTTGTCGATCTTCGTGCCCTCGCCAATCCAGGTGCGCCCGAATCGTGCGCGGTCAATGGCGCAATTGGCACCGATTTCAACATCATCGTCGATCTGCACATTGCCGACCTGCGGAATTTTCACATGCCTGCCGCCGACAAATTCATAACCATACCCGTCCGAGCCAATGACGGAGCCGTTGTGAATGGCCACGCGGTCACCCAACAGACTGCGCTCACGCAGCGACACCAGCGGAAACAGATGGCATTTGCTACCGATGCGGCAGCCTTCCGCGATCACGCAATTTGCTTCAATGATTGTGCCCACCCCAATGGTCACGTTTGCAGCAATGCTTACGTTCGGCCCGATAAACACGCCATCACCGATAGATGCAGAGGTGTCAACCACTGCGGATTCATGCACTCCTCCTTCGAAGGCCGGGGCGGGAGGAGCTATGCGCTCGACAAACTTCGCAAATGCCACCGAGGGATTCTCCACGTGGATCAACGCGCAAGGGACTTCCTCCGCAAAACCGGCGGCGACGAATGCCGCACTCGCCTTGGTCGTGCGCAAGGCGGGTAAATATTTTTTGTTCGCTAGGAAGGTGACATCTCCGGGTGAGGCGTCTCCGGCGGATCCCACACCGCGAATCTCAATGCTTGCATCCCCTGCATTAATGCTGCCTTCGGTGAAATCAGCGAGTTCTTGTAAGGTGATCATCCTGCGATTCTGAAAAAGAAAATGGGGGCTTGCGAGCCCCCATTTTCAAAAGTTGGATGTAGTTTGGTCTGTGGGCGGTTACTCGTTCTTTGCGGCAGGCGTGGCGGCGGATGCAGCGGCACCTTCTGGAGCGTTTTCGTTGAGTTGCGAGATGACTTCTTCACTGAAATCGTAAGATTCCTGGGAGTGAAGAAGGATCGGCACACCGTTAAGGCTGGAACCTGACTTATCGAGGACCAGGTCGAGTCCTTTTTTGGAAACGATGCCTTGAACGATTTCGGTGATTTCCTCGACGATTCCATTGCGCATGCGCACGGCCTGTTCCTGAAGTTGTTTTTCGCGGGTGGCGCGGAACTCATTGATCTCGCGTTCGAGGCCCTTTGCTTCAGCGATTTTTTCGTCGCGGGTGCGGGCTTTCTGGCCCTTCACTTCCTCGCTGAGCTCGGGCCGTTGGATTTCCTGATTAAGCTTATTGATATCCTCGAGGGCCTTTTGATAGGACTCCATGCGGGTATCGAGTTCGGTCTTAGCGGTCGCGCGGGCCTCGTTGATTTTGGTCTCAGCTTCTTTGGTTTTGTAATACGATGAGAAGACGCGGTTCATATCCACCGTGCCCACTTTGAGCTGGGCTTGTGCGGATGAGATAAAGGCGAGGGCCACTGCGGCCACGAGGAGGATGGATTTTTTCATGAATGGATTTATTTGTTGATACAGGCGGGGCTT
>JBGTCP010000333.1:0-4309 GCA_041748815.1 Chthoniobacterales bacterium | reverse complement strand
ATCATGAGTAATCCTTCTTCCAACGATAGCGATGCCACGAAACCCGGTAAGCCGGATCGCGTTTTTAAGATCAACCAATTCCAAATTGGCACCAATGTTGTCATTCAAATTGTGCTGGTGGTTTTTCTGGTGGGACTGGCGAACTACACAGCATTCCGGTTGTATCAGCGCTGGGATTTTTCGCGCGACGAACGTTTCACATTGAGTGAGCAAACCCGGAACATCCTCGGCGGATTGCAGGATAAAGTGCGCTTCATCGTTTTCTTTTCGCCGGGCTCGCCGGTTTATAAAAATCTGGATGGCTTGCTGAAGGAATATCAATACGCAGGCGGCCGCCAGATCGAAATCGAATACGTGGATCCTTTCCGCAATTTCAACCGGGCACGGGATTTGCAGGCTGAGTTCCGGTTCGAGGCAAATGAAAATGTCGTGATTGCGACCTACAAGGATCAGAGCAAATTTATCAACGAAATGTCTCTGGGAGAAGTCGATGACAGCGCGGCGATTCTCCAACAACCGCCGAAGCTGGTGGAGTTCAGCGGCGAACAGGCTCTTACTGCGGCAATCATTGAACTCACCGAGGAGCGCGAAACCGTGATGGCTGTGCTGCAAGGACAAGGCCAGCCGACCATTGGCGAGGACAGCACGCTTTCTGCGCTGCTCCGGTTTGTGGAACGGCAATACGTGCGTGCCGTGCCACTCGACCTGGCAACTGTCGACGAAGTGCCCGAGGACGTGGACGTGATCCTTCTCGCCGGTGCGCGCTACGATCTGACAACGCCTGCCATGGAAAAACTCAACGCCTTCTGGCAACAGCAAGGTCGGCTGATTGTGCTCCTCGACCCCAATGCCAACACTCCAAATCTGGATGCCTTTCTCTCGGCTTATGGCATTGTGCCGAAAAACGATCGCGTCTTGCGCACCGTGAATCTCGGAACGGTCACTGGCGTGGTGCGCGAGGTCTCCGCAGAATTTCTCGGGGAAAGCCCGGTCACTCGCTCTCTGGCGGGCGTCACTTCACTTTTCACGGGTGCCTCGAAGTCGCTCACGCTGGATAAAGAAATCCCCGACGCTGCAAACATCCGCCTCACCCCCGTGATCCAGGCTTCGGAAGGGTATTGGGGGGAAACCAACTTCACATCTCCCGAGGGATCGCCCATCATTTTTGAGCCCAAAGAAGACACGCATCCTCCGATCACCATCGCCATGACGGCCGAGATGGGCGGACTCAGCGACGAGCGACTGCAGATCGATTCTTCGCGCATGCTCGTGGTTTCCAACGCGGACTTCATTCTCGATGGCACGCTCGATCAATTGAATCTGGACTTCCTCATCAATTCGCTGAACTGGCTCACCGACCGTGAGCAAATGCTGGGTATCGCTCCGAAGGAAGTCAATCTACTCTCGCTTAGTCTGCCACAGGAACAGGTCGCAAACATCGGCTTACTCACCATGGCTGCCATGCCCGCCGCCGCCGCAGCGCTCGGTCTGCTCGTTTTCCTGCGCCGGAGAAAGTAGGCCGCACCAGTGCGCCGTCTTACCATCGTGCACACGGTTGATCGTTCTTGATCAGCGGAGCGATCACAACTACAGCAGCCGGGGCTTGATCCCGCCACTGCGGGAGACAGCCCCGGACAGCCACCTAAAATAATCCCCACCCTGATAAGGGTGGCTGCTGGCTGAGCAGCGGGTCCGCAAGTGGCTGTGATCCCTTCAGGATCAACGACGGGAGGGAAGGGTTCCGGGGGTATCTCCCGCAGTTGCGGGATCAACCCCCGGCTCCTGTAGCTGAGATGCCTTCGGCATCATCCGATACCTGAAGTTTCGGAAACTTCTTTTGAAAACCGCTATACTGCCGAGATCGGACGTGACCGGCAGAACCACTGCGGATGCGTGTTGACCCCGCCGTTTGCCAGCGACTCCCTCTCGGACCAAAGGGAGATCCCTCTCCCGCAGGTGCGGGACGGGATGACGCGGCGAGGGTGGCGGTGTGGGTTCGAGGGCCCGCCGCAGTGGCTTATTTCATTCCACGCGGTGTGTGCCCCGCGTCACATCTGGAACCGCTCGCCGAGGTAAAGCTGGCGGCTGATGGGATCATTAATCAGGAAGTCCGCAGTTCCCTGGCTCTCGATCTGGCCTTCAAAAATGAGATATGCGCGATCCACGACAGACAAAGTCTCGCGCACGTTGTGATCGGTGATGAGCACTGCGAGTCCAGATTTTTTGAGATTGATGATGATCTGTTGCACATCGTAAACGGCGATGGGATCGACGCCGCTGAAGGGCTCGTCCAGCATGAGCAAACTCGGGCTGGTGACGAGCGAACGCGCAATGGTGAGTCGGCGCTTTTCACCACCACTGAGCGTGAGCGCGGTGTTTTTGGAAAGATGCTCAATGCCGAACTGAGTGAGTAATTCCTCGCAGCGGCTTTTGCGCTGGCGGCGGTTGAGATCGGTGGTCTCGAGGATCGCCATGATATTCTGTTCGACCGTGAGTTTGCGAAAAATGGATTCCTCCTGCGGCAGATAGCCCATGCCCATGCGCGCGCGGCGGTGCATGGGATGCCGTCCCACATCCTCACCGCGAAAAATCACTTTGCCGCCATCGGGCCGCACCAGGCCCACCACCATGTAGAAGCTCGTGGTCTTGCCAGCGCCGTTGGGACCAAGCAGGCCCACCACTTCGCCGGGGCGGACGTTGATATCCACACCATTGACCACAGCCCTTCCGCCATACACCTTGACGAGCTTTTCGGTCTGAAGAAGGAATTCGCTCGAGCGGCCGGGCGCCGTTTTCCCATTGGATGATGCTGCCACGTGGGTCTACTCCTTGGTATCGAGGATGAGGGTTTTGCTCGCGCCGTAAGTCTCCATGCGCCCGTCGGGATTGATGACCATGCGTGTGGAAAATTCCGCTGCACGATGCAGATTGGCACCTTGCCGCACTTCAGGCCAGCCGGTCAAAGTTGTGAGTCCTTTGACGGGGTCATAGTCGGCTTTCATCGCACGACCCACAGATGGCTCCGTCTCTTCACCCTCGGTCGGGCGCTGCACGATCACTACATCGGTCTCTGCGACCGCACGCTCAAGACCTCCCCCGTCTTTGTTGAGATAAACTGTGAGCTTCTGACAGGCAAGGTCGAACCGCGGGTCGCGGATGCGCACATCGCCCACAAACACCGCAACGCGACCCGTGGCGTCGAACACTGCTTCTTTGGTGGCATCGATAATAATCGTGTCCTTGGTGACAGGCGGGTCCTCACGGTCTGGAGGAGGGACAGTCGCATCCTGCGCGGAGGTGGTGGGAGAGACGAAGCCTAACCAGGCGACCGCCGCCAGCATCAAGAGAGATTTAAAGGGCGTTTTTATCATAGATATACATTCTTACTTTGCCTTCCACGTGCCCCTTCCGGGTGCTGGTATCAAATTTCACGTTCTCACCTTCGAGTTTGAAATCGGTCCGGCGCACGGTGAACGGCTGGTTTGTGGAAAGGATCTGGGTTTCCAAATCAAACTCCGCAGCGACCATTTCGATGCGGAAGTTGGATGCGCCTTCATCATCAAAAAGCTCGATAGCGACATCGTCAAGTTTTACAATTTCCTCATCCACCCGAAGTGCCTCAGCGGCGCTGAACTCCATCTGCAAAACACCAACTGAGTTAAACGAAGGTATCTTAAGACCACGCGCATCCTGTCCCACAGGAATCGGGATCGTGATGCGCTGTTGTGCCTTCTTCTCTTCCTCCGTGAGTTCGGGTTCGGGGGTGGGGGCATTCGGCCCGCCAGTTTCCTCGATCACGACAGGACCCAGATCCTGGCTGTCCTGTGCGGGCAGCACGGAGGAACTGCAGATCAGCACCGTGAAAGTGGTAAAAACTAATGCCCTATTGGCCAACATAATGGAGGGACTTTAACTTTTCGAGTAACCTTGGCAAGTTTCTTAGAGCAATTTGATTAGGCCCGTCTGAGAATGCTTTGGCGGGATTTTCATGCGTTTCAATGAAAACGCCATCGCAGCCTGCGGCCACAGCAGCCCGGGCGAGGACAGGTGCAAGAATGCTGTCTCCCGATGTCGTATCACCTCCGCCGCCGGGCCGTTGGACCGAGTGCGTGGCATCAAAAACCACCCGGTAGCCCTGCTCGCGGATCCAGTACAACGAGCGCATATCGGCCACAAGATTTTGATAACCAAACGTGGTGCCGCGCTCCGTGAAGAAAAAACGTTTGCAACCTGCTGCCAGCAATTTGTCCGCAATATTTTTGACATCCCATGGTGCAAGGAACTGCCCCTATTTCACGTTCACAACACG
>JBGTCP010000332.1:0-8400 GCA_041748815.1 Chthoniobacterales bacterium | reverse complement strand
CACGGCGGCCCCGCGCCCCCGCGCAACACCCCGTCCAACTGCCACTCCCCGCCCCCGCGCGACTCCCAGAGCCACCCCGACTCCCAGACCTCAACGCACCGCGCCCGCCGCGCCCGTCACCATTCACAAATCCGGCGAGGGAGAGGATCAGGGATTTGAACCCCCGCCGCAGCAGGAGCGGCGCGGACTCTTCTCACGCAGCAGCGCCCCCCGCTACAAATATCTCACTCCCGAAGTGCGCGCTGCCATTGACCGCGCAAGAGTGCAGCGCGGAAGGTGGAAATACATCATCATCCACAACAGCGCCACCCGCCAGGGCAACGCCGCGATCTTCGCAAACTACCACCGCAAAGTCCGCAAAATGCGCAACGGCCTCGCCTACCATTTTGTCATCGGCAACGGCACAAAATCCGGCAACGGGCAAATCGAAATCGGTGACCGCTGGCACCGCCAGATCAATGGCGGACACGTCGCCAGCGACTACCTCAACAACATC
The DNA here is from genome assembly GCA_041748815.1 of Chthoniobacterales bacterium. Classification (GTDB taxonomy): domain Bacteria; phylum Verrucomicrobiota; class Verrucomicrobiia; order Chthoniobacterales; family CAKUMP01; genus JBGTCP01. The sequence continues at coordinate 7,904 of JBGTCP010000332.1, read as the reverse complement.
GCCATCGGGATTTGTTTCGTGGGCGATTTTGATAGTCACAATCCCACACAGGAGCAAATCGAAGCGCTGAATGAATTGCTCATTTACCTGCGGCGTCGGGTTGGCCGCATCGAAGGGCGTCCGTCCATCGTAACCACTCACAAACAAATCAACCCCCGCCCCACCTCCTGCCCCGGCCGCCGATTCCCCTACCAGTGGCTCGCACGTGAGTTTAAGTAACACCGCATTATGAAAATCGGCATCACTGGAGTCACAGGCTTTATCGGCAAACGGCTTGCTGAGATGGCGGTTGCGGCTCAACAAAGTGTCGTGGGATTTTCCCGCAACCCGGATCGGGAACTGCCGCATTGCTCGGAAGTGCGGGCATTCAGCGCGCGCTCCGAGCTCGATGTCTCCGGGCTGGATGCGGTGGTGCACCTTGCGGGTGAATCCATCCTGGGGCTATGGACGGCTGCAAAAAAACGCCGCATCCTGGATAGCCGAGTAGACAGCACGCGGTCGTTGGTTGCAGCCATCAATGCCGCCGCCGAACCGCCGGAGGTTTTAATTTCCGGTTCAGCAATCGGTTACTACGGAGATCGTGGCGACGAGGTGCTGGCAGAATCCAGCTCACGCGGCGAAGGATTTCTCGCCGATGTCTCACACGCGTGGGAAACTGAGGCCGCAAAAGTGGACACGACCCGCACGAGGCTGGTGACTGCGCGCATTGGGTTTGTGGCCGGGAGGCAGGGGGGCGCCATTCCTGCCATGAAGCCCGCATTTTCTTTGGGTCTCGGCGGACGTCTCGGCGACGGCCAACAATGGATGTCACTCGTGCATGTCGATGACGTTGCGGGGCTCATCCTGCATGCGCTGGACCACGAAGCGGTGCGTGGACCGGTAAACGTTGTCATCCCCGAGCCGCTGCGGAATGCGGATTTCACCACACAGGTAGCCCGTATTTTGAAACGCCCGGCATTTTTCCACGTGCCCTCATTTGTCTTAAAACTCGGCATGCAGGAACTCTCGCAGCTGTTGCTGGAAAGTCACCGCGTTGTTCCTGCGGTTGCGCTGGAGCATGGGTATAAGTTCCGTTTCGCAACCGGCGAGGCGGTTCTGCGTGATGCGCTTGGTTGAAGGCTTTTGGAATGCTGCAACCTGTTGCAGCTTTCCAGTCCGCAGCCTGCTGCGGGATCAATGAAGGCGACTGGTGGCATCCGGTTCCGTGTCATGGGAAGCTCCGCGCTTCCAGCGCTCCAAGGCCCAAAGCGGCAGCAGGCTGCCGCAGTCCAAAGGAGCCTCACACAACCGACCTATTTCGGCGGTGCCGGCACCACATTATCCAACACTTTTGCGCTGCTCAGCACGCCGGGCAATCCGGCTCCGGGATGTGTCCCTGCTCCCACAAAATACAACCCCTTCACATCCTCACTTGCATTGTGCGGACGAAACCACGCGCTCTGAGTGAGGATCGGCTCGAACTGAAATGCCGAGCCCACGTAGGCATCGAGATCCGTTTCAAACTCCGCTGGTGACATGATGTATTTGGTTACAATGTGCTTGCGAAGATCGGGAGCGTATTTCTCCAGGAGTTCAAGAATCCGGTCTGCGTATTCTTCTTTCTTCTCCGCCCAATCGATATCGCCGAGTAAGTTGGGCACCGGCGACAGCACGTAAAAGCACTCATGCCCGGGAGGTGCCAACGAAGCATCGGTGCGTGTCGGCGCATGCAGATAGAGCGAGAAGTCGTCAGCGAGCACTTTCTTTTTGAAAATATCTTCAAGGAGTTCTTTGTAGCGTGGTCCGAGGATGATGGTGTGGTGCGCGAGGTCGGGGTAGGTGCGGTCAGTGCCGAAATAAATGACAAACAACCCCATCGAGTAGCGCATTTTTTCGAGCTTGCGGTCGGTCCATTTTTTGCGCCATTTCGGGGCGATCATTTTGCGGTAGGTATTTGCGCAATCACCATTGGAGACGACCACAGGAGCCCGCTCCACAGTGCCATCGGCGAGAAGCACGCCTGTCACGCGGCCCGACTCGACGAGGATTTCCTGCACGCGGGATTTCAGATGCAACTTGCCGCCCATGTCTTTGAAGAGATCGAGCAGCGAGGCCATGACGGCACCGGTTCCGCCCATCGCAAAGTGCACACCCCATTTGCGCTCGAGGTAATGGATCATGGAATAAATCGAGCTGGACTGGAACGGATTGCCGCCAATGAGCAGCGGGTGAAAGCTGAACACCTGCCGCAGGTAGGGGTCCTGAACGTAGTTGCTGATGAGCTGGTAAACGGATTGCTGCGATTGCAATTTTACAAGATCGGGCGCAATCTTGAGCATGTCGGTGATGCTGCCGAATGGCTTGTCAGCCAGCTCGGTGAATGCTTTTGCAAAGATTGCTTTCGAGCGCTCAACAAATCTCCGGTAGCCCGGCACATCGGCCGCATTGAATTTTTCAATCTGCGCGATGATCTCCTCTTCGACTCCGTTGTAGTCAAATCGTTTGCCATCGTGAAATTCGATGCGGTAAAACGGATCGCACGGCACGATATCGAGATAATCCGCCGTTTTTTTACCGCCGAGTTCAAACAACTCATCCAGCAAAAACGGGGCGGTAATGATGGTGGGTCCGCCATCGAATTTAAATCCATCCTGCTCATAGACGTAGGCCCGCCCGCCTGGTTTATCGCGCATCTCATGCAGCGAGACTTGGTAGCCTCGGGCTTGCAGGCGGATTGCTGCTGCCACGCCTCCGAAGCCACTGCCTATGACAACGGCTTTGCGGGCGGGCAATGCGGGGTGAGCCAATGGCTCATCAAGGGACGAAACGGGAGCGTGCATGGATTGTGGATTCTTATTTGCCGTTGGTGAGATGGCGCAGTTGATGAATGAGCGACTGAAGGCCTGAGGACGTGGACGGATCGCATGGCAACTCGCGGGTGCGACGCTCCGCTTCCTCGAAAAGCTCGTCCACTTTCGCGCGCATCACCGGCAGCGCTTCGCTCTTGTAAATGAGCTCCTTGATTTTTGTGATGGTGGCATCGGTGTGGCGTTCGCCGCTCATACAGATCTGCAGGAGCGAGCGGTCTCCATTTTGCAGCCGGTCAAAAGCAGTGCGCACGACTGCGGTCTTTTTGCCGTCCAGTAAATCATCCGGCACTTCGGCATCGCTCAGCTCGAAGCGCTCATAGGCTTTCAGGTCGTTTTCGATTTGAAAAGCCAGCCCGGCAGGCTCGGAGACATAAGCAATCCCATCCAGCAGATCCTCACTCGCGCCACCGGCCACTGCCGCGAGCACGAGCGGACACTCAATTGTGTAGCGTGTGGTTTTGAGCAAATACATATGCTCAATGTCGCGGAGCGAAACTTTGGAAAGATCGCGGGAGCCGTGGATGATATCCGCTGTCTCACCAAGGCCGGTGTCGATGACGTAATCCACGAAACGGTTGGCCACATCGCAGCAATTCTCAACGCCGCTCGACAGGATCGCTCCCTGCGCCATCGCAAACAATATGTCACCAAGCACAATGGCTATGTTCTGGCTCTCACGCTCACGGTCGGAGAGCTGGCTCAGCCTTTTCTCAACCATCTTGTGAAGCGACGGCAGACCGCGCCGGAAATCCGAGCGATCAATGATATCGTCGTGCACGAGGACGAATGCATGCATCAACTCGATGCCTGCGGCAATACTAAGATCTTCTTTTGCGAAGAGGTTGTGTCCGGGTTCAAAAATCTGTCGTCCGTAGAGATAAAGCAGCGGGCGTATGCGCTTGCCGGGGCGGGCAACGTATTCCACGAGATCGGTGTAGAGCGCGCGGTAGACATCGTTTTCAAAGCGCGGCTTGAGGCGGTTTTCAAGGAGTTCCGCGAGTTGGTGGTCGACGAGGAGTGCCACTGCCTGGGAGGAGGTAGCTTCCTTGCTTTGGATTCCGCAAGCTTGGTTGTGTAAAATATCGTTCACAGATGATTTCATTACACCATCTACGCCGAGGTCCTGTTTTCCGGATGCCATACTGAAATCCCTGTGGCTCCTTTACATTCCTGCGTGTCGATTTATGGTGGGAAAACCAGCTTGTGTCTCTTTCACCACGATGTCCATGACCAATCAGCCAGCTTTCTCCGAACCCCATCGACGCTCAGCGACGATGCGCGAATTTGCGCGGTTGCTTGAGCCGGTCACCGACGACCAACTTTATGCGCTCACCCGCAAAGCGGATTCCACAACGCGGCGCTATTTCGGCCGCACGATGCGATTATTCGCTCCCTTGTATCTCTCGAATGAATGCATCAACACTTGCAAATATTGCGGATTCTCCCGCGATAATCCGATCCTGCGGGTCACCCTCGATGCACAGCAAGTGGGCCGCGAAGCCAGCCATCTTGCAGCAGAGGGGTTCCGCAACATCCTCCTCGTGGCCGGTGAGCATCCGAAATTTGTCTCCAATGGCTACATGGAAGCCTGCACGCGCGAGGTCGCGAAAATAGTGCCATCCGTGTCGCTGGAAGTTGGTCCAATGGAAACGGAGGAATACATCCCCATGGTCGCCGCTGGCGCCGAAGGTTTAGTTGTCTATCAAGAAACTTACCACCGTGAGACTTACGCGGACCTGCATGTCTCGGGACCCAAAAAAGATTTTGACTGGCGTATGGCCACTCCCGAGCGCGCTTACGCGGCAGGTTTCCGGCGACTGGGGATCGGTGCGCTATTCGGCCTTTACGAATGGAAGTACGAAGCCCTCGAGCTGGCCGCACATCTCGAACGCCTCCTCAAAACCTGCTGGAAAGCGCAACTCACCGTGAGCCTTCCGCGCATGCGTCCCGCAGCGGGCGAATTTCAGCCAAAATACTCGCTGCCGGATCGTGAATTCATTCAACTCGTGGCTGCACTGCGGGTGACGTTTCCACAAGTGGGTATCGTCCTGAGTACCCGCGAGCCAGCTGCGCTGAGAGACGCAATTTTTCCCTTTGGCATCACCATGATGAGTGCGGGAAGTCACACCGAGCCGGGCGGATACACTGGCCAGGGCACAGAGGACTTGCACCGCACTGTGCGCGGGCGTCGCGTGGAGCTTACCCAGTGCGACGAGACCTCGGCCACCGGACAATTTAATATCGCCGACGAACGCTCCGCGGCTGAGATCGCAGCACTGCTCCAGTCCAAAGGCTTTGATCCGGTCTGGAAAGATTGGGACGCCTCCATTCTGGGCTCAGCCGCGTAAACAATGGCAGACCCGATCGAAATCAGCGTCAACGGCGCGACACGTGTTCTCACCAGCCCGCACACGTTGATGCACCTGATCGAGGATCTGAATATCCCGGTCGAGACATTATTGATTGAATTGAATGAATCCGCACTTTTCCAGCACGAGATCCCGCAGAGATCGCTCCAACCCGGCGACCGCATTGAGATGCTGCGCATCGCTGCTGGCGGATAACACCGCACTCGCCCTTCCTTATGGTTGAGCTCATTGGTATCTTCGCGGTGATTGGTTGGCTGGTGGTGTTACTCGTCCAATTTCTCTATGGGTTGCCATTTTTTTGGACCGTGGCGGTGGGCGTCGTCATCATCCCCTTTGCGGCTTTTCTGGATAAACAATCTGCGGAGGCGCGATTCCGGCTCGGCTTTATTCGGCAAGCGCGCAAGCCAGTACCGCCCGAGAAATTTCTGTGGCCGCTCATTCGCGAGGCGATGGGGCGGCGCGCGTGTTTGTATGTCGGAGTGGGACTCACAGCATGGGGCATTGCGCTCATCTTTCCGGCAAACTGGAGCATCGACGGAGCATCGATCACCGGGTGGATTGCAGCTCCAGTGGCGTATTTTGCCAGCTGGAAGGCGGCATCGCTGATCACACTGTATTTCCAGGCATCGCAATGGTTCTGCGCGATGACGCCGGGCATTGTGGGCTTTGCGCGGCGGGTTCTCTACCGGCTCAGCGACAACCCGGAACATCTGGGACGGCCTGCAGACGAAAATAAGGAGGGCACAATTTACTAAGGCTTCCCTCGACATCCGGCGTGGTTCACGTATATGCAAAGGGTCATGTCCATGCGGAATACCCTCATCTCCCTGAGCTGCATTGTGTTGTCGGGGTCGATCTCGGTCGCGCAACCTTCCGGTGCGCCGGTCGGTTTTACTTTGCCCGTGCAGGCAACTCCAAGTGTTGGCCTGCCGCGTTGGATGGAGCCCGCAGTCACTTCCACTCACGGAAACCTCACCACCCTCTCCATCCCGCTGATGGCTCCGGGCGATGCCGGAGAAGACCTCGCTGTCACTTTGTACTTCGCAGAACCCGGTGATGGATTTCTGCGCGTGATTTGGGCCAACGCTTCTTCGCAGACAACACTCGCGCACAATCTATACACCGGCGTGGCAGTCCCGCATCGCCAGACCCTTCTCATCCCTGCCTCGCTTCTCTCGCAAGCGGGAGTGCTGACCATCCAAAACGACGGACCGGAGTCGACCGTTTACCAGATTCGCTTTGATCAGGTGTATCGTGATGAAGTAAGCGTCACCCGCGGCGCAAAAACTCCAGATCTGCTCATGGACCACGGCGTGAGTGTGGATGCCAACGAACTTAATGCCGTGCCCTACCGGCCTTCGGCGGATCGCTGGACGGAAGATGTGATTCATGCACCCATCACGGATCGCATCGAGCGCATCGAAGGCGGGCTGGATTTTGTAGTGCCACTTGCGGAGGAACCGCTCCAGGCACGCATGGTAGTGCGTGTGGCAGGATTGCCCTTCACTGGCACGCTGGATCTTTGGATCAACGGAGCTTATGTGACCACGCTTGCAGTGGATGTGCCGGAGCTGAACGATCCCGGCTATTACCATGATGGCGAGGGCACATGGCATTATGCTGGCTGGCGGAAGGCAGTCGCGGCCATTCCGGCGTCTTTGCTGCCTGCGGGCGAGAACGTGTTCCAGTTTACTCCCTCCGGCGTGCTGCCCGGGGATCCGGTGGCGATTCAAGATTTTATTTTGCAGCTGCGATATCCGGTTCCAGAGCCCCCTCCCGTTCCTCCTGCATTTGACCTCTTCGGCAACCCTGCGGACGGGGAGCTTGAAGATGCCTACGAGGCACCCATGCCGGAATTCCGCTTTCTCATTTCCGATCCTGAGTTAAATTCATAAATCTCCACCCATCCCTGATATGAAATTCCGCCGCCGAAGCAACGCATTCACCCTCATTGAAATCATGCTCGTCGTGACCATCATCGTGGTCCTGATGGGTGCGGCGATTGCTCTGCTGCGGGGCAACCTTGAGTTTGCGCAAGACCAACGCGTGGAGGCCGACATTCAAGCCATCACCACTCAGCTCAAATTGTATGAGACTGCCAATTACGCCCCGCCAACCACCACTCAGGGACTGGCGGCATTGGTAGAACGCCCGACTACCGAGCCGCAACCGCGACGTTGGCGGGAACTCCTGGATGAAATTCCCATTGACCCGTGGGGCAACGAATACAAATACCGCTACCCCGGCACACGCAATCCGGATTCCTTCGATCTCTGGTCACTGGGTCCCGACCGGGTGGAGAGTGATGACGATCTTGGCAACTGGAAATAAGCCCGCGCCACGCTCCGGCTTCACGCTGCTGGAGATGGTGCTCACGCTTGGCATCATCGTGCTGATGGTCGGCGCACTTGTGCCGCTTTTCTCTGGAAGCTCAGAATCCCGCTTATTGCAAAATTACTCCGAAGAATTTTCGCTGCTTGCCCGTGAAGCGAGGCTCGAAGCAATGAAGCGTGGCTACCCCACGGCGCTTGTTCTGGATAAAGCCGGCGTTTCGATGCGCATTCCCGAGGTGCAGGTTTCCGACGATCCCTTTGCTGAGGAAGTTCCCGGCGAATCGCTCGCATTGCCAGCAGGTGGCACACTGGCATGGCGCGGATGGCGGGCAACCGAGTTTCAAAAAATTGCC
>JBGTCP010000331.1:0-2875 GCA_041748815.1 Chthoniobacterales bacterium | reverse complement strand
GCAGTTTCCAAAGGTATTTCCTACAAGCGTCCTCGCTTGAGAATCGTCGCTCAAACGCCAAAAAGTTTCTCGGATAATCCTCGTGTTCCATCCATCCTATACAACATCTTGTGGCACTTGAGTCACGTAAATAGCCCTATTGGACGTTGAATAGATTCAGACTTCAGGCTTATCCGGGGAAACCCTCCGGCAAAATGACCTGACACTTTCCAAGCCATACTTCGGGAGCAATCCTAACCTGGGCGCATCTCCGATTATTGCAATTTGAGCATTACCATGTGACCGAAGTCGCGAAGGGTGACCCGCCAGAAAGGTAATTGGCGTGTTCTTTACCGGGACCGCTGGCGTCCCGCCGGCTTCATTGCGAGCTATCTCGCTGCGGGCCAAGTGGCCCGCCGCCAGCCGGCCAGAGGCCAGCGCTCCCAGTAAAGAATGTATCAGATGCATTTTTGCAACTTTCGGAGATGCGCCCTCCTAACCGCCTGTTTAGACTTACTCATTGACTTCCAAGCGAATGAAGCGGCGGACAGCTGCATTCATTGGTGTGCGGTCAGCGAAAGTCACCGTCTCGGTGCCATCTCCGTGCTGGACCTGCGGCAGCATCTCAACGTGGGAATCACCCCGAAACCATTCTGTCAAATTGCTGCTTACGGAAGCATTCATGGAGCCCGCGCCAACCAACCGGCGGACAGTGAGCGACAATCGGAGTCCCTCCTCTCCCTGTGCAAAACTGTGTTGAACGAGATTGCCCAACCGCTCCGCACGATCCGGGCGCAGACCCAGAGTGAATTTGAGAAGGTTTTCAATTCCGTCGCCGCTCGGATTCGCAGAAAACCCCTGCAGATCTTCAGGAATCCCATATCCCTGAATCCATGTCACATAGCCCAGGCGCGCCACCGCGTATTCTGCTGCGCCCATTTCCAGCCCCGCTCCGAGTGGAACTTCGGCCCCGAAAAAATCCCGCTCACCCGCCTCGATGTTCAGCAATTGGTTCAGATCCAATCCCGCGTCAATGAGCGGGGATCGTCCGGTAAGCCTGTAGGCAGTCAGCGTGGCCAGTTGCCGGGGGTCTGTGAACAGTGGAAGTGGAACCGTGCTTTCCAGCATGGGATTTGCCTCCATGCCAACCGTTTGTCCCGCCAGCATTTCCTGGCCGGTGGCGGTCCGGAACTCCGCGAATGAATTGTATATGGGACTTCCCCATTTATACCGGGGTGCCGCCGATGTGTCGTGGTAAGCGTTGCCCTGAAGGTTCACACGATCTGTGGTGGTTGCGCTGTCGGCATTGAGCAGGCGCACACCTGAAGCTCCCGAAGTGATGAAGAGGTTGTTGACGACCCGGATGTTGTTAAAATTATTGCCCTGCATCCGCAGCGCCGAGGGCGTGCCGCTGGAAGCCGGGGAGGTGAAAATTGTGTTATTGTGGATGATGGTATCCCGGACACGATTACTGCTTTGTGCCGCCCAAAGATGAATACCGCCGTAGCTGCTGCGCCGCCCGTCATTTTGGCTGATGTTATAGCGGACGATGTTGTTCCCGAAAGCGGGTGCTCCATTATACTGCGCAAGAAGATACCCGGCTCCATCGTTGTTATAGGAATAGTTAAATTGCATGATCGAGTTGGTCACACCGCCATCCAAGTCCAGTCCGCCGCCGTCTCCACCGCTGCTGCGGTTACTGTGGGAGATATTGTGCTGGAGGGTCACGTTGTCGGAGTCATAGGTCCAGATCCCCACACCACCGGAGGACGAAGTGTTCGCTAATCCATTGTTGTAGGCGAGGGAATACTCTACCACCCCGTTTTGCACACGCCCAAGCACCACGCCACTTCCGCTCGGATTTGTCTGCCCTGCCTTGCCGGGATTCGAATGAAAGACCGAATCTGTCACCAATACGTTGCGGATTCCATAAGGCCGGTGGCTCCAAGTGCCCATTCCACTGATTTGATTTTCAAAGCTCACAACCTCGCGAACCTCGATCCCATCATAACCGGTGAGCTGGGTATCTTCCCGCCATGAGAGAAACTCAATTCCAGTGCCGCCATTGGGGTTGGCTGCGAAGCCGCTGACGCCGATGCGTTGGATGAGTATTGATGGCCGCAAGCCGGCTTCATCAGTGTAAAAGAAAACACCCTTGCCATTATTGCTCACAAAACCCGAGCCCTCAATGTCGAGATCCTGAAGCACAATCCCGCCGATGTTATAGCAAAAAATGCCGTGACTGTTCCCGGCCAGGATCTTTGCGCGCCCCTCTCCGTAGGAGGCGATGGTCACCGGTTTGGCGTCCGTGCCTGCGTGTGGAGTGTAAAGATAAAGTTGCCCTGAAAACGTGGCACCTCCTTGCAATAGCACGGTGTCGCCGGGCTGTAGCGGCTGGTCTGTGATTCGTCCGAGTGTCTGCCATGCTTGATCGATGCTGGTGCCGGTATTGTTATTGTTTCCCGAAGGGCTCACATAATAGGTCGCACCCAGCAGTTCGAAATCATCGATCTGTTTCAGATAGGCAATAATTTCCTCCTTTTGCGAAGTAGTCAAAGTGTGCGCATTGCCATGGCCGGACTGATTTAGAACTGCCATCAGATCGGGGGCGGATCCGTTGTGAAAGTAGGGGGCACCATTCCAAAGTCCACGGAGTGTTGGCGTGTCAAAGCTGCCGCCTGTCCCTACATTATGGGTGGCAAAAGTGCGACTGTCAGTAAGGTCATTCCCGCTGTGGCAGCTCATGCAATTGAGAGTTTGGAAGCGTGCCTTACCGGCGATTGCGGCGGGGGTGAGTTCACCGGAAGGAGTGCGATGGGGGCTGCGTCCGTGATCGGCAAGACTGGCAACATAGGCCGCCAAGGCATCGAGGTCGACACTCAAGCCTGCCTTCGGA
>JBGTCP010000330.1:0-3333 GCA_041748815.1 Chthoniobacterales bacterium | reverse complement strand
CTCGACGCGAACAACGAGTATTTTCAGTATCTGCGGTCAACGACTGGCAATTAAGCAGATTGGGAGGAGCAATTTTCCGAGGAAAATTGCAAGATGCGGTTGTCGTGCGGCGCAGTCTGTGGCATAACGTGTGCTAATGCAGATTCTCCGCTCCACATTGCTTGCTAAAACTGTCCTCATTGGTGCAATTCTGCTGTCCGGTGTATGCGCTTCTTTTTCTCAGGAGGACGACGAAGCCGCTCCTGAAGCAACGCCGGAGCCCACCGCTGAAGCTGCGACCGAAGAGGAGACAGAAGCTACCTCTGAGCCCGAGACAGCATCCACGCCTGAACCAACGCCCGCAGTCGAGGAAGGAATGCCGCCATTAATCCCAGAGGCGCGCTCCATCCCGGGAGTGCCGGATACGGTGCTGGCCAAGGTGGATGTGTTTTTTGCGCTGCTCTCACGCGGTCGCATTGATCAGGCCTATGATTCCCTGGTCAGCGGGACTGTGATCGAAGCAAAGCCTGCGGACGTCGAGGTGCTTAAGAAAAAGACGCGTGAGGCCCAGGCCCTTTTTGGCAAAATAACGGGTCATGACATTGCGGATGTCAAGCCAGTGGGGGACCGGTTGATCCGTGTGACTTCTCTCTCGTTCGGTGAGAACTATCCGCTGCGTTGGCGTTTTTATTTTTACCAGTCCAAAGGCGAGTGGCGCCTGATCGATATCCGGGTGGATGATCGTCTGATGGATCTCTTCAACGAAACCGAGCCAGCTGCCGCACGCTGAGCACAAGGACTTTCGACGGAAGTGCCTGAAGCCGCGTAATTTGTTTAGTGATCGTTTTTCCTCCGTATCGCGCGGGACTGCTGGTCTGTTTCGCTGCCCTGCCTGCGCTTCTGTTTACCAGCTGCGCCCCTACCATTTCTGTAGCGCGCCAGGATTTTGTCTATGCGTCGCCGCTGGGGAGTGAGGCTTCATCCGTTGCGGGAGGAGCCGGCCGGCAATTGTCTCGTCGTGCAACCGGCAAATCCCGCCATGAGATTAATCTGGATGCGGCCCGTCAGGCCAGCCGGGAGCTGCTGGACTCCGGCGTCCCTGCCATTCAGTGGCCGACGAATCCCCGGACCGCGAAGTTGCTGGAGGTCCAGCGGCACGCGCTCTCTCTCTTCATTGATGAAGGTGGGATTGAAGATTCCTTGACTCCTGAGTTTGCGGAAGCAACCCGGCTTCAGGTCGAGTGGTCAATGGAAGAAGAGGGTCATTTGGATCCTCGCACTTTCACCGCTTTTGAACCCGCAGCATTGCGCAGCATCCGTGGACTTGCACCCCGCTTTCACACCCCGGGATATGGTGCAGCAGTCGTGGGTGTGCGTGACCGGGACGCGCTGGGCCCGGTGATCGGCAGCCATTTCACCACGGCTGGAAGCGCGACGAACGCCACACTCGTTGCAGAATTCCCGGGGCCGGGACCCGCGAAGGTGCGCTTCTCACTCGTGGAAAACCGCGTGAAGGACCATTGGCAGTTGGGCTCGTCGAGGGTGGCTTTGGATTACAACCCGGCGCTTTCAGTCGCTTTATCGATGAACCGGATGAATGACATCCGCCTTGGATTGCTGGGGCTTATTTCTGTCGCACCGCGTCTCGACTTGGCTGGCATTTACATGGTCGAGCCTTATGATCCCGACCGCATCCCGGTGCTGATGATTCACGGTCTGCAATCTTCGCCCCTGATCTGGAGAGAAATGATGGCTGAGTATTTATCGGATCCGGTTTTAAAGAAGCGCTACCAGTTTTGGGCGTTTTATTATCCCACCGGGCTGTCCATTCTGGATTCCGCGCGCATCCTGAGATCGAGTGTGGCCAACCTGCGGGCGGAGCTGGATCCTGCTGGCAACGCGGTTGCTTTTCGCCGGATGGTGGTGGTCGGGCACAGCATGGGAGGCATCTTGAGTCGCAGTCTTGTCGTCGACCTTGGAAATAATCTGTGGAACCAACTGTCTGAGGTTCCGTTTCAGGATGTGGATCTGTCGGCGTCACGTCGCGACACGCTGCGGGCATCACTTTTCTGGGAGCCGGAACGCGCCGTTGAGAGTGCGGTGTTCATCGCGACTCCGCACCGTGGGTCGGATTTGGCATTGGGAATTCTTGGCAGCATCGGACGCAATTTGATCCATCTTCCAAGGGAGATTTTGGAGATACAACTCGATATGCTGCAAGCGCTCTCCACGATTGTGCGCGACGACGTGCACATCCCCCGTGTGCAATCCAGCATTGTGGGCCTTGCCCCGAACTCGAATCTGAGTCGTGCCATGGAGGCATCGCCATTTCTGGAGGGAGTTTCTTTGCACTCCATCATCGGGGATCGCGGGCGGGGCGGTCCTGTGGAGGAAAGCTCCGACGGGGTGGTGCCGTATTGGAGTTCGCACCTGGATGCCGTGGAAAGCGAACTCATAGTGCCAACCGGCCACAGCGCGTTCGCCTCCCCGCTGGCAGTGGAAGAGGTGCGGCGGATCTTATTGGAGAATCTGGAGTGAGCGAACCTGAAGCCGGGCTAACTTCTGCGGAGTTGGCGGCAAACGGTTTTGCCGGCGCCGTCATTGGCGGCCAGCACCAGAGCGCCGTTACGTTCGGTAAGATAAACGAGATCCAGTAATTGCATTGCGTGGATCGCACGCTGCAAAACGTCAGAGCCAAGATCGACCGCGCCATTGAGTTTCGCAATGGGGATCGAGCCCATGGGACCCATTGCCCGCAAGACTTCCCGGATTGCATCGTAGTTGAGAAAAAGAAGCCTGCGTGCTGATCCTGCAAGGTCCCACAAAGAAAACACGCAGCCGGGCCCCAGAAGAAGGAGGTCCATAGGCACTCTCAGCCATGAAATATTTTCTGAAGCTGGCTCAAAACTACGTTTCCGGCGTCGCGCCCATTCGATGAGCAACAAGATGCCAAGGACGACGGCGGCCGCGTTAAAAAATCCGGCGGGCTGTTGAGCTTCGAGGCCCTGAGCAGCAGTGAGCAGCAGTAAGGCGATCCACCATCCGCCGCCTCCCAGCAAGGCCAGATACAAAACCAAGCCGATCAGGCAAAGAAAAACCGCGCTTAGCAGTTTGTGAAGAGCTGTGCGCCTGGCCCTTCGAAGGACCCTATCCATGGATTTGGCAGGAATGCCTTGGCGGGGTGAAAATCAGTAATAATAACCGCGCCTGCGTTGCTCGTTCTCATGAACGATCGCACCGCCCACCGCGCCAGCGCCAGCGCCGATGGCAGCTCCTGTGGCGGCCCCGCGCACGTCGCCGCCAATTAAGCCGCCGACGATTGCACCGCCCGCTGCTCCAATACCGGCACCTTGC
>JBGTCP010000329.1:0-4094 GCA_041748815.1 Chthoniobacterales bacterium | reverse complement strand
CGTGTGAACAGGTTTAATTCAATAGCACTCAACAGGGTCTTCGACGCCCAGAAAGCCAAGCCTGTTTGTAAGATTTTCTCGGGACTTGGTTGCTCGCTCATAAATTTAGGTTATACCAATCCTTTCAAATTTTTCTAGCGTGTCACTAGAGAGTGTGTTGCTTGAGGTCAAGCTTTATCGGCCGAAGATTTAGAACCTCGCCCCCTGCGCATAATGCGATGCGCACTTGAGTTTAGGTGCCTAAGGCTCTGACGCTGTTCAGAGCCCCTGTTGCTGTCATCTGTTACAGCTCTGCGTATGGGAGCGAAAATGTGTCGCCACCCTCCATCTGGCCACTTTTGAAACCCTTCATGAACCACCTCATTCGCTGTTCTGAGGTGCCATGAGTGAATGCGTGTGGGACCACCCTGCCCTGGCTTTTCTTCTGAATGGCATCATCTCCGATCGCATTGGCTGCACGCATGGCTTCTTCAATATCCCCGGAATCCAGATACCGCTGGTTATGGTGTGCCCATACCCCCGCATAGTAATCGGCCTGCAACTCCAAGCGGACAGAATATTCGTTGTGATCGTCACGCCCTCTCCTTGCATGCACCTTTGCAATGTCACCGGAAAGATGCTGCACGTGATGTCCTACTTCATGCGCAATCACGTAGGCCTGTGCGAAATCGCCGGGTGCTTGAAATGTCAGCGCGAGTTCCTGATAAAAGCTGAGGTCAATGTAAATGCTGCGGTCAGTCGGGCAATAAAACGGCCCCATCTGAGAGGTGCCGGTGCCGCATCCTGTTTGGATGCCGCGACGATAAAGGACAAGCTGCGGCTCCTGGTAGCTTTTTCCATGCTGTGCTAGTTGATCGTTCCACACCCTCTCCGTATCGGCCAGAACCACCCCCACAAAATCCGCCAACTCCTGTTCATCCGCACTGGCAGGTGCGGCGACGGTTGAGCTGGCAGACCCGTCAAGCAGCCCAAGCGGATTAAACCCGACCGCCCACATGACTCCGAACACGGCGACAACGACCAAAATTCCTTTGAATCCAAACAGCCGGAAAATCAAAAACAAGATCCCGGCATGACCGCCACCCCCGCCACCTCGGAAGGTCTGACCGCGTTTGTCCCGGATATTACTGCTCGTTCGGCGCCCTCTCCATTGCATAAAATTTCTTTCGTCTGGCGAAGATACTACAGCAAAAGTAGCGGCAGTGCAATCGGTGCAGAGCAGATTTCTTCAAGACGTGAATTTAGTCTTGTTGATACTGCGTTCAGTACGACTCAGGACTGTTTATGGCACGCTGTAGGTGAGCGCTCCGGTTTGGGTCCTGGGAATAGGTGCGAAGCAGATGTCGGGTAGTATTACTCGTCGATGGGTCGAAGGCGGTGCGCCCGTGGGTGATTCTATGGTTATCGACAATCAATAACTGGCCAGCGGACAGGGCAAAGGATATCGAATATTCTTCTAGAGAACGGGAAAAGGCACCAACGGCCTCAGAAGCACAAGCCGGGAAAATCATACTATCCATCCGGACCCTCCACATCTGCCAGTGCGGTGTGGCGTAAGACATGGGCAAGGCTCCCGAATCGCCCGACAGGGTGTTGGGTGGATTTCTGAACCTGAACTGCGATGAGGCTAGCTCCGACTGGTCTGTGCGGGATAAGGCATTCCACGCGCTCCGGCAGTCGCTCAGGGTGGTGTAACCGCCGCCCGAAGAGTCTGACATGAGACACAGCATAAGTAGATAGCGTGGCGGATTGACCACGTAGCTCATATCGGTATCAAGTGGAAAAGCTTCGCTGGAGAAATAAGCGGGTCGATCTCTTCGAGTGGCTTTGATAGGATCGTACTTAATATGCATGATCGGTGGACCGGATAGTTCCTTGTCGATATCAAGGTCCAGAGTTCCTATCCGGGCGGCCCGGTTCAGGAGCTCGTTGGCGGGTTCAGCAGAAGATACCTCACACACGGCGAAACCGTATTCCTGAATGCGCTCTTGGATGGCCCGCCGGTCCTTTTCCGTCTCTGCACTCATTGTTTCGGTAAAGTCCATTTTTTGTGTGCCGTGTGCTGATTCGTGCCGAGTGTGCGGCCACACTCGAGCGCCCAGCTGGCTTGTTAGAAGAGCGTAGAGAATATCAAGGTGCTCAATCCGGTAACTAAGGAAGCGAGCAGGCCCCAGAGGAAAATGTGATAACTCATAGCCAAGTATCGGTATTTTTTGAAATGGAGCACTTTGCCCATCTGATGAATATCGCGGATCATGGCGCGCATGACCGATTCGTCGTGCCGGACAATTGCCAACATTTCCTCTCCGTATTCCTCGTCACTGAGATCTGCGAAATTCCCGAAGAAAAGCAGGTTACGATGCGGATTGATCGAGGAAGTCTTCCGGGAGGCAAAACGCGGCAGCACTGCGAGCACGCCCACAGCCGCTGCTGCCAATGAGAATGCTGCCCAAACGAACAGGGAGGGATGCAGGTTCCCGTTGCCGATCTGGGTGGCACAGATGGTAACGACAATCAGGCATGCACCAACCATGATGCTGGCTTTCTGGTCAGCCATCGCACTGAGTTGTACGTGGTGCTGCTGAACCGTTCGCAACATGTAAACCGCAGAATGCGAGTATTCAGGCTGGCCGGATGGGGAATCCTCTGGTGGTGATGGCGAAGGATCCAGTCCTTCTGAAAGATTTGCCGATGTATCGGATAATCCCGCGAGGCCTTCGTCTGGTTGCGTGGAAATGGTGGACTTCATAGATCGGGAATTTTCCTGAATGGTGGTGAGATTCTTAAATGGTAATTCTGCACAAGCAAGCAAACTGCTCATGGTAATAAGATACTCGCATCGCAAGGAAGCCCCGCTTGACAACTTTTGGACAAATTATACGATGCTCACTTATGCCAAATTCCGCTATAAATGTCAGCTTCTCCGCCGGTCAAAACATTTTCAGAAAAGGTGACCCTGGCAACGATATGTTCGCTATTCTTTCAGGCCGCGTGGAGATCCGTTCGGGGGATGTGGTTCTTGACTCGCTGGAATCTGGCGAAATTTTTGGAGAAATGGCTCTCATTGACAACAATCCCCGGTCAGCAGATGCTTTCGCTGTGACGGACTGTGAGCTCGAAGAAATCGGTGAACAGGCGTTTCTCTTCCGGGTGGGCGAAGCCCCATTTTTTGCTCTCAAAGTCATGAAGACCATGGCCGCACGCCTTCGGACTGCTAACGAGAATAAAAAGTAAATCTCACATGCCGGTGAGGTCAGTTTGAATGCCTTTGATTAAAACCTTGTTGATTCACTGTGGGGAGCGGCGTGCCATCCGGTCCCACGAATGATCCAACTCCCTCTCCTCCACTATTTGTGTATTCTGGACTATGTGTAAAAATGCGGAGTCCCGAGGGATTTTCAATTGTCACTTCGACTCCGTTTTCGATCCGCACTATGTAGCCGGCGAGCTTCACTTGGGCAGCGTCGAGATCCGTATTGCCTGTGAAGTGGAGCATGCCGTTTGAGCCCTCGGCGTAGAGCTGAATGAGGCTGGCTGCTCTCAGAGTGCTGTTGTTGAGAACGATCGTACCGTTTTGCGAGTAAGTCATTGCCTTGATCGTATCAGCCGAGATGAAAGTGCCATTGATGTCGATGTTGCCCGCCATCGCTTCGATCTGCACATTGTCGGCATCAAGATATGAATCCGTAATACTCACATCGCCGGTTTGTGCGATGATATTGATCTCTTCGGGAGTGGCTTGTGAGAGAGCCCAGATCTCTGACGTGCTATTAACGATGACAGAAGTGTTCTCGATGTCCACGTTGTTCCCGGCCTGAATGTTGATGGCGTCCCTGGCTCCAATGACTGTGCTGTTGGCAGCAAAATTGCGTCCGGCATCGAAGTCGAGGTTGGGCGCTGCGACGCTCTTTTCAAGCACCATGACGTCGCGCCCGGCCCGAAAAACCGCACGGCCGCCATCCAGGAAAACCCCGCCATACGCGAGATTCTCAAAAGTGAATTCGGAGAAATTTTGAAAGTCCTGCAGCATCACATCCGATTCGACTCCAACCGCTTCGACTAACAGAAGTTGGGAGCCACCTTGAATTCTGGAG
>JBGTCP010000328.1:0-3314 GCA_041748815.1 Chthoniobacterales bacterium | reverse complement strand
TTGCTCTCGCTGAACACTTGGCGTCCTGCCGTGGCGGAAGCTCTGCTGGCCGAAGGGGGCGACATCCTCAACGACATGAGCGCGTTGCCGGATGATCGCAATGCCCGCCTCGCAGCCACTACGGGAGCTGCGCTACTGATCATGCACAGCGTAGGTGAGCCCAAAGTGCCGCACCGGCATGTGCTTTACGATAATGTCATGAAAGTGCTCGCCACATTTTTTGATGAGAAAATCGCGCTCGCACAATCTGCCGGCGTGAACGCTTCGCAACTGATCCTCGATCCTGGCATCGAATTCGCCAAGCAGCTCGGCGATAATTTACGCATCTACTCGGAGCTCGAAAAACTCCAGGTCCATGGCCGCCCGGTGCTTCTGCCGGTTTCCCGCAAATCCATGATCGGCGAAGTGCTCGGGCTCACAAACCCGGCGGATCGTGATGCCGGCACGGTGGCGTGTATTGCGAGAGGCGTGCAGGCTGGAGCGCAGATTTTCCGGGTCCACAATGTCGATGCCGCATTCAGTTCCATCAAAGTCCTCTACGCGCTGGAATCCGCGAAATCCCAAATCCCGGAGGCCGTATGAACGCAAAAAAATCCTTCCCATGGTCGCTGACTTTTTTGTTGCTGGGTGCGCTGGCAATTGGCGCCGTCGTTTGGACGATGTGGCGTGCTGAGCGGGTCGTGACATCCGTGCCCGACGCGATCGGAGCGAGTGTGCTCAGCGCCGTGCGCGGCGTCACAAATCAGCAACCGACTATCACCGTCAACGAGCGCGTCTTCGTGGAACGCTCGCGGGATGCCCTGCAACTCGTCGTCTCGGAGCGTGAGACTTCCGTGGAACGCGAGGTGAAAAGCACGCAATTCTACAGCAGCAACGTGCTCAAGGTCCGCTCGGGATTTATTGTCAAAGCCGGGTTCGATCTCTCGGAGCCTTTTGCCGTGGAGATCAAAGAGGATCGCGTCCTGCTTCAACTTCCGCCTGCCCGCATCCTCAGTGTGGAATCCACGGGCTATGAAATCGAGCGCAAAGACGGTTTTTGGAATCGTGTGACCGACGAGGAGATCTCGACGGAAATCTCCACCATTACAAGCTCTGCCCGTGAAAAAATGATCCAAGGCGGCATGCTCGAGGAGGCAGAATCCACCTTCATCCGCCAGCTCAGCGAACGCCTTGGCGGCGACATCATCATCGAAACCCAGCCTCACAATCATGCACATTGAAAACGAATTAACCGCCGCCTCACTCCATCCCGCAGTGCGCGAATTCCAGCCGGCCACGGGCATCGTGCTGGGCTCCGGATTGGGTCCGCTCGTTGATTTGCTCGATGTGAAGGAAACGATTCCGTATGCGGATATCGCCGGTCTGCCTGTATCCACAGTGCCCGGGCATAGCGGACAATTTGTGCTTGGCACACTCGGCAATGCGCGATTGCTGGTCGCTCAGGGACGCGTGCATTTGTATGAGGGACATTCTGCGAGAGTGGCGACCGGGCTGATCCGTTACATGGCGGCATCGGGCATTGATCGGCTGTTGCTGACAAATGCTGCGGGTTGTGCGAATCCGGAATTCCAAGTGGGCAGCTGGATGCAGATTGCCGATCATATCAACTTCACCGGACAAAGCCCGCTGACTGGCGGGCCGAATTTTGTGGACATGACGAACATCTATTGCCGGGCGCTGATCGAGAAATTTTCTCACGCAGCAGCACGTCGTGACATCCGGCTTTTTGAAGGAGTTTATGCGGCAGTGCCAGGTCCGCAGTATGAAACTCCTGCAGAAGTGCGAATGCTGCGCACGCTGGGAGCGGATGCGATCGGGATGTCGACCGTGCCTGAGGCAATCATGGGGCGTGCGCTTGGTCTCGAAGTTGCAGGATTTTCCTGCCTTACGAATTGGGCTGCCGGGCTCGGGCATGAGGCGCTGCACCATGCCGAAGTGGTCGAGGTGGGCAAACTTGCGGCATCGCGTTTGTTGGAGTTGCTTGCGGAAGTGCTGCCAACACTCTAATTAGCTGCACCCGGTTATGAGAAAAATGTCATTCAGTTTATTTTTGGCGGCGCGTTACCTCAGGCCCAAGCGCACATTCCTCTCCGTCATCACGCTCATCTCGGTGCTGGGTGTGACGCTGGGTGTGATGGTGCTCATCCTGGTCATTTCCGTCATGAGCGGATTCGATCGCGAGCTGCGCCGCAAAGTCCTCGCTTTTGATGCGCATCTCATCATCACTTCGGAAACGATCATCAACGACTGGCGGGAATTGCTCGACCAGGGAGCGCTCGATCCCGAAGTCACGGGTGGTGCCCCCTTCGTGCTCGGACCCGTGATCGTCGAATACGCCCAACGCCGGCTCGCTCCAAAAATCCGCGGAGTGGATCCTGCACTTGAGGAATCGGTCAGCGAAATCCAGGACTTCATCATCGCCGGTGAATTCAACCTGGATGGCGACAACACCGTCTTGGGTGCTGATCTCGCGCGCTCGTTAGGCATCAATGTGGGCGATGAACTCACAATTTATTCCCCTGGAAATCTCTCGGCCATCGTGGAGGAAATGGAAACCTTGCAGGCTGGAGGTGATGCTTCCAGCGAGGATCGCCTTAAATCGCTGGTGCTGCCCAGCACTCTCACTGTGACGGGGATTTTTCAGTCCGGGCGCTACCTTTACGACTCGGAATTTGTAGTCGTGCCATTGTATATCGGGCAGGAATTGTATTCGTTAGGCGACGGTGTGCACGGGGTGACATTCCGCACGCGCGATCCTTACAAAATTGATTTGGTGAAAAACCGCTTCTACGATTTCCTTGGACCTGAGACTACCGTATCCACATGGATCGATATGAACCGCCAGCTCTTCGATGCCATCCGCATGGAGCGAAGCATGATGTTTTTTCTGCTGCTTTTCATCATAGTCGTGGCTGCGTTCGGGATCATGAACACACTCATCACCGTGACTGTGCAAAAGACGCGGGACATTGGTATTATGAAGGCAATCGGGGCGCGGACTTCCCAGATCGTTTGGGTCTTTCTTGCTCAGGGAATGGTGGTGGGATTTTTCGGTACGCTCACGGGGCTGCTTTCCGGAATCAGCATCGTGCATTGGCGCAACGAAGTGAGCGATTGGCTTTCCATCGTGCTCGGACGCGAAGTTTTTCCGCGTGAGATTTATGAGTTTTCCAGCATCCCCGCCGAAGTTGTTGTGAGCGATGTGGCCATCATTTGCGTGAGTGCATTTGTGATCTGCACGCTCGCCGCCTGGGTGCCTGCTTTCATTGCAGCGCGACTTGATCCGGTGAAAGCCTTACGCATCGAATAATCCG
>JBGTCP010000327.1:0-4427 GCA_041748815.1 Chthoniobacterales bacterium | reverse complement strand
TCGCAATCTTGGCCTGCGCCACCGCGCCGGTCTGGGTTTGAGTGAGGAATCCGACGCCATCGCCATTGTGGTCTCGGAGGAAACGGGCCAGGTTTCCATTTGTTATCAAGGCAAAATCTCCCGAGATCTCGACCAGTCCGCCTTCAAAAAGCGGCTCAACCAAATCCTCCTCCTCGAAAAATATGAAAACACTTCTTCTCAACAACTGGAGGTCAAAGGTCCTGTCTCTGGTCCTCGCGACGGCAATCTGGTTCCTGGTAAAAAAGAACCTTGAGATCAGCAGCCCGACTCCCACGGACTTCAACTTCGGCCCCACCACCCCAATGCTCACCCCATGACCGACCCTGCCGATCTTCAACGTAAACTCTTCGGCACCGACGGCGTGCGCGGCGTGGCCAATATCGAACCCGTCACTGCCGAGACCGCCCTTAAGCTCGGGCGCGCCGCTGCGCATGTCATCACCCGTCTTTCCCGCCAAACCGGCCGCCATGTCGGACGACCCAAAATTGTCATCGGAAAAGACACCCGCCTCTCCGGCTATATGCTCGAGAGTGCCATGGTTGCAGGCATTACTTCTCTCGGTGTCGACGTGCTTCTCATCGGCCCCCTCCCCACTCCGGGCGTTGCTTATATCACTCGCTCGCTGCGGGCCGATGCCGGCATCGTGCTCTCGGCTTCCCACAATCCCTACGAGGACAACGGGATCAAATTTTTCCGCCACGATGGCTACAAGTTGGATGATGCCATCGAGCATGAGATCGAAGATCTGGTCTTCAATGGGGCCATCGATTCCATCCGCCCTACGGCCAATGCGATCGGCAAAGCCACCCGCATTGACGATGCGCTGGGCCGATATGTGGAGTTTGCGAAAGCCAGTTTCCCGAAAGGAATGACGCTGGAATCCCTCAAAATCGCGGTCGATGTCGGCCACGGAGCGGCCTACAAATCCAGCCCATGCATCCTCAACGAGCTCGGTGCAGAGGTGCATGTTTTTAATAACAAACCCAGCGGGACGAATATCAACGCCGATTGCGGCAGCACGCATCCTGGCGAGATCCAGCGCCTCACGCTGGAGTCCGGCGCATCCGTTGGCATCACCCACGACGGAGATGCCGACCGCGCTCTGCTTTGCGATGAAAATGGCGAGCTGGTCGACGGCGACGAGATCATGGCCATCGCAGCATCCCACATGCTGCGCGACGGCACGCTCGTCGACTCGACGCTCGTTGCCACCATCATGAGCAACCGGGGTCTGGACGAAACGCTCAAAAACGCCGGAGGCAAACTCATCCGCACACAGGTTGGTGATCGCTACGTGCTCGAGGAGATGCTGCGCTGCAGCTACAACGTCGGCGGCGAGCAAAGCGGCCACATGATTTTCCGCGATTATTCAACCACCGGTGACGGCATCGTAAGCGCATTGCAAATTTTGCGGATCATGGTGGAGACCGGCAAGCCGCTGAGCGAGCTCAAGCAGTGCCTTCACAAATACCCGCAGGCTCAACGAAATATCCGCGTTCGCGAAAAACCGCCCATTGAGTCCATCAGCCCCGTTGTCGCCGCCATGAAGGAAGCAGAAACTTTCCTCAATGGAGACGGACGGATTCTGGTGCGCTACTCCGGGACCGAGCCAAAGGTGCGAATCCTCATTGAAGGCCGCGACAAAGATGCCATCGAATCCCACGCCAGCCGCATTGAGGACGCCTTTAAGTCGGCACTGGCCGGGTGATTTTTCCGCCCAAGGCGCAACTGCGGGCGTATCGGTTGAGTATGCAAATTTCCAAACCAGACAGCGCATTGATCCTCGTCGGACACGGCTCGACATTGAATCCGGACTCCAGCCCGCCCACCCACCAGCACGCCGAGACGATCCGCAGCCGAGGATGTTTTGCGGAAGTGCACTCGTGCTTTTGGAAAGAGGAACCTCAGTTTCATGAAGTGCGCTACATGACCGGATGCCAGGACGTCTACGTGGTGCCCGTCTTTATCAGCGAGGGATATTTCACGCAGAGTATCATTCCCAGAGAGCTGGGGCTGGACGGGCCTGTGACACGCAAAGACGGTGTGACTTACAAATATTGCGATCCCATCGGAAGTCATCACGCCATGACAGCGGCGTTACTCAATCGCGCACGCGAAACCGCCCCCGATGTGCCGGAAGAGGAGACCACACTTATCATTGTAGGCCATGGCACCGGGCTGAATGACAACTCGGCCCTTGCGGCAAAAGAACAGGCCGAGCGTCTCGCTGCACAGACGAACTACGCAGCTGTGCGCAATTCCTACATGGAAGAAGAACCTCTCATCTCGAAATGGGACGAATGGACAACCACGCCCAATGTTCTGGTCGTGCCATTTTTCATCGCAGACGGGCTGCATAGTTATCAGGACATCCCCGTCTTGCTCGGCATGGAGACAGAACCCACCGAAGCCGCCAGTCAACGCAGCGTCTTCCGCGAAAATCCACGCGAACTCCGCGGACGCCGACTCTACTACGCCAGCGCCATAGGCACCGAGCCGCTCATGGCGGATGTGATTCTGGAACAGGTTGCAGCATTTGATGAAAAACACGCCGCTGCATGAGCGATCCGGTCACCACAGTACTCAAACAGTGGATGGACGACGGACGCACCCGCATCGGTCAAATCGCCATCACACCCACAGCCGACGGAGGCTTTGAGCTTTGCCACCAGGAGGATCTCGCAAATCCCAGTCTTGAAATCTCAGAGGATCCCACACAAGCGCGGCACATTGCCACTAACGACGACCACAACACCTACCGTCCGCTGAAATCCGCCCCTAACCTGCGCCATGGCTGGCAAATGAAGCTCACATCCCTCGCCGATCTGCGCCTCGCGCTCGATTTGTTCTACCCCGCCGCACTCGGAATGGCCCTCGCTCAAAAGCAGGGGCGGCTGACCGCGACCAATGTCCGCAATACTCTGAACCGCCAAACCGGCATGTATCGCGTTACTGGATTGCTCTCCAACGAGGACGCCAACACGCTGGTTGCGCAGACGTGCAAAAGCGACGGCGGATGCCTGAGAAGCATCCTCTGGCAAATCGACGAGGCCGTGCCAATCGCACATCTCCCAGCCGAGAAAACAGACCCCGATCACTTGCAAGGCTCCCCCGGTGAGCGGGGCATTCCCCTCCTCTGCCGCGAAATCTGCTGCCACCTCATCGCCGCAGCCCGCGAAAAAGTAAAATCCGACATGCGCAAAAAAGCAGAGTCGGATGCAGTACAGCAGCAGGCTTAGTAGCCTGAAATTCTCTAGTTCCGGTATCCGTTGGAGCAGAATTAGCTTGCCCACGGGGCGAAGAATACGTAACGGAAAGGTTGTGCACTGGGCACATCCGGGTCCGCGGAAAGGGTTTAACCCACCTGATCGACACACCACATCCGAACCGTTTCTTTGCCCGTCTTTGCGGACCGCGGGCGCATCAAGAAAGGGTTCACCATGAACACTCCAGAAGGAGGCTCAGCCTCCACGTCCGATTTACGCAAAAAACTGCCGGTAAATCCAAACCTCGAGCATCTGCAAAAGCAGGCGAAGAGGCGCGTGAAACAAACCCCCACCCTCAAACTTGCAGGGGCTCAACACCAGCTCGCGCAGGAATACGGTTTTAAAAATTGGCCGGAGTTGATACGTGTTGTGAACGCAATGGCACGACGTCACGACTCTGCTGCGGACGCACCCCAAGGTCACGGGCTCATACCAAAGGCCGCCCGAGCAGTGGACATTTCAGCGATCCGGGAGATTTTGGCGGGCGGAGATTTCACCCAGCACGATCTCAACCAAGGCCTGGCACATGCCCTTTGGTATCAGGAACACGGGACATGGGAGGACCGCAAACAGATCGCTGATTTACTCATCGAGCACGGCGCTGATCCCGATGGCCAGTATGGCTCCGGCGGTTATGGGCCGATTGTTTTTGGCACTGGCGAGTGCCTGCATCCTGCCGGGCTGCAATACCTGATCGATGCGGGAGCGGATGTGACATTTGCTCCCATCGAAACCAAATATGGAATTCAATGTCCCATGTCGACCTGGCTCGGCACCTACGCTCGAGGCAACAATGAGCGCAAACATGCGGGCATTGAGATCCTGCTGGCCCACGGCGCCTATGTGCCGCCGGATTTGCATCCTGCCATTCTGGCCATCCATCGTGGCGACACGGAGACCCTCGCGAAACTGGTCGACGCCGATCCATCGCTGCCGCGCCGGCATTTTGATGACATGCTCTATGGCAATATGAAGCTGGATGGTGCGACGCTCCTGCATTGCGCTGTCGAGTTTGGCGAGCTCGCCTGCATTGACCTGTTGCTCGACCGCTGGATGGAGCCAAATGTCCCGGCGCATGTGATCAACGGTATTGGTGGGCAAACTCCGGTTTACCATGCAATCGCGGCCAACAATCTTCCC
>JBGTCP010000326.1:0-1747 GCA_041748815.1 Chthoniobacterales bacterium | reverse complement strand
AATCGGCATCACCATTTGTGAAGATATCTGGTCGCCCGAGTCACTCTACCGCCAGCTTTACCATGCGGACCCTGTGAAAAACCTGGTCGATGCCGGTGCGGAAATTATTCTCAATCTCAGCGCATCGCCATTTCACACAGGAAAGCAATCTGGAAGAGTGCACATGCTTCAAGCGGCGGCGCTCCGCCATTCGGTGGCGGTGGTTTATTGCAACGCGGTGGGCGGGAATGACCAGCTGGTTTTTGATGGAAATTCGCTCGTCGTTGCTCCAGACGGAGTGATTGCAGAGTTTCCGGCTTTCGAGGAATGCTGCAGGGTGGTGGATATCACCTCGTCCGGCCGCATCAGTCCTGTGCCGGCTTCCTCGGCTGATGAAATTTACCAGGCACTTGTCCTTGGCTTGCGGGATTATTTCCGCAAGTGCGGGTTCCGCTCTGCTGTGTTGGGATTGAGCGGGGGCATTGACTCAGCGGTGACAGCGTGCATCGCGGTGGAAGCTCTAGGTGCGGCGAATGTCACCGGCGTCACTCTGCCAAGCCGCTATTCATCGCCCGGCAGCGTGGATGATTCGCGCATCCTTGCCGAGAATCTTGGCATCGAATTTCTGGACGTCCCGATTCATGAAATCGTTTCAGCGTTCCGCACCCGTTTGGATCCGTTATTCGAAGGCACGGCTGAAGACACCACTGAGGAGAACATCCAACCGCGCGTGCGTGCAACTATCCTCATGGCGTTGTCGAATAAATTCGGCCATCTCCTGCTCACAACCGGAAACAAAAGTGAGTTGGCAGTCGGGTATTGCACACTTTACGGCGATATGGCCGGTGGACTGGCAGTAATCAGTGACGTGCCGAAGACGATGGTCTATTCGATTGCACGTCACATCAATCGTGATGGCGAAGTGATTCCCGTCACCACCATCGACAAGCCTCCCAGTGCCGAGCTCAAGCCGGATCAAAAAGACCAGGACACACTTCCGGAATATGAGGTGCTTGATGCGATCCTCGCCGCCTACGTGGAGCAACACATGTCTGTCGCAGCGATTGTGGCGCAGGGCTTTGATGAGGAAGTGGTTCGCTGGGTGCAACGCAAAGTGGATCTTAACGAATACAAACGTGCCCAGGCGGCACCCGGCCTGCGAGTCACTTCCAAAGCGTTTGGAGATGGTCGGCGCATGCCCATCGCTCAGCGTTTTGTGGAAGCTCCAGAGCCGGAGGCTGCATCATGAAATTGACCATTCATTATGAGGTGCAGTATGTTTACGAAGAGGTCGTGGGATTTTCCCCGCACACAATCCGGCTCTTCCCGAGACAGGATCACCATTTGCGGATTGATGATTGGAAACTGAATGTCTCGGCCGGAGCGGATATCCAACTTCGGCGGGATGCCTTCGATAATCCGGTCGCGTTCTGCTTTATCCCCGAACGCAACACCACGTTGGAGCTGTCGCTAGATTTGCAACTCCATGTGCTGGAGAAAAATCCATTCCATTTTCTGGTCGACTCGAGCGCCGCGCAGCTACCTTTTGAGCTTACGCCGGACAGGCACAGTCTCCTTTTGCCCTACCTCGAGCCGGGAGAATTTGAAATCACAGCCCCTTTGGATTTTCTCCATCTTCCCAGCGCCGAAAATCCCGCGCCCACGATTGATACTCTCGTGGCATTAAATGCTCAGGTTTCCGAGCTGATCCGCTATGAACGTCGTGAGGAAGGTGATGCGCGCACGCCCGATGAGACTCTCAAGCTGC
>JBGTCP010000325.1:0-9438 GCA_041748815.1 Chthoniobacterales bacterium | reverse complement strand
GTCTCACCGGCTTAGATGAAGGCCTGCTCATCAATTTCGGAGCCCCCAGCTTAGAGGTGAAACACAAATACCGCAATAAACCCAGGGAAGAGCCGCCTTCTCTTCATTAAAAAATCCTGAAAATCCTCTAATCCTGAATATCCTGTCCAAAAAACAGTAACCTTTCCCACCGCCAAAACCCTTTCCCATGTACAACCAAAACGAAAAAATCGAAAACATGAATGTCGCGGAGGAGATGTCGAAGTCTTTTCTTGACTACTCCATGTCCGTGATTGTTGCCCGTGCGCTTCCTGATGCGCGCGATGGCCTCAAGCCCTCACAACGCCGCATTCTCTACGCAATGCGCGAGCTCAACCTCCTGCCCAATCGCGGCCACATCAAATGCGCAAAGATCTGCGGTGATACCTCCGGTAACTACCATCCGCACGGCGAGGCCGTAATTTACCCCACCCTCGTGCACATGGCCCAGCCGTGGGCGATGCGTGAACGCCTGGTCGATGGCCAGGGCAACTTCGGTTCTGTGGAAGGCGATCCTCCGGCAGCCATGCGTTACACCGAGGCGCGCATGACACATCTCGGCGTCGCACTCATGCAGGACATGGACAAAGACACCGTCGATTTTGTTCCAAACTACGACGAACGCCTCACCGAACCCGTGGTCCTCCCGGCAGCCTTCCCAAACCTCCTCGTCAATGGCGGCACCGGCATCGCGGTCGGTATGGCCACCAACATCCCGCCGCATAACCTTGGCGAAATCATCGATGGCATCTGCGCCATGATTGATGATCCTGAAATCGACTTTGAAGGACTGAGCAAAATCATCAAAGGTGCTGATTTCCCGACGGGCTGCATGATTTGCGGCGTGGCCGGCATCAAAGAATACATGGCCACCGGACGCGGCAGCCTGCGGGTTCGCGGCAAAGCCGGCGTTGAGGAGATCAAAGGCGGACGCGAGCAAATCGTCATCACCGAGATTCCCTACAACGTCAACCGCGCCACCCTCGTCCAGCGTATCGCCGACCTGGTGAACCAAAAGATCCTCACCGAGATTTCCGCAGTGCGCGATGAGTCCGACGAAAACTCCCGTGTGGTCGTCGAGCTCAAACGCGATGGCAATCCGAAGGTCGTCATCAACAACCTCTACAAATTCACACAGCTGGAGAACACGTTCAGCGTGAACATGCTGGCACTCGATCACGGCAAGCCCAAGCTGCTTTCCGTGCAAGAGGCATTGCACTGCTACATTGAGCATCGCCGCGAAGTGGTCATCCGCCGCACCCGCTACCTCCTCGACCAGGCCGAACGCCGCGCCGAGACCCTCGAGGCATTCCTGCTTGCACTGGCGAATATGGATGACTTCATCCGCATCATCCGAGATTCCGCGAACCGGGAAGAGGCAAAAGGACGACTCATCCAATACGTGTTCACCCGCGAAACCGTCGAGAAACTCGGCATTCTCATCCGCAGCGAAGCACGCCTCACCAACGGCAGCTACGCGTTCTCCGAACAACAGGTGAACAGCATCCTCGAGCTCCGCCTTTACCAGCTCACCGGACTCGAGCGCGACAAAATCGAAGGGGAATACCAAACACTCATCGGCACCATTCAGGACCTCATCGATATCCTTGCGCGTGCAGAACGCGTCATGGCCATCATCAAAGACGAGCTCATGGAGATCCGCGAGAAATACGCAACTCCACGCCTCACCAGCATTGTTCCCGATGAAGGCGAGATCAACCTGGAGGACCTCATCACGGAAGAAGGCTGCGTGGTGACAATGACCCATCGCGGGTTGATCAAGCGCACGCCGGTGAGCGCCTTCCGCCAGCAACGCCGCGGCGGCATGGGCAAAAAAGGCGCCGAAGTGCGCAAGCCGACTTCCGAAGCCGACGCCGAAGATTTTGTGCAGCATCTCTTCACCGCATCCACGCATGATTACCTCATGTTCTTCACCGAAGACGGCAGATGTTATGTCGAGCGTGTTTTTGAAATTCCTGAAGGCACCCGCACATCCAAAGGCCGGTCCATTGCGAATTTGCTTCAGCTCCAGTCCGGCGAAAAAATTGCGGCCACTTTGCGCATCGCATCCAACGTCGTCGGCACTGGTGCCGGTGCCGTGGATGAAACCTGGAGCGACAAACTTAACATCGTGTTCTGCGCACGCTCCGGCATTGTCAAAAAGACGAACCTCTCCGCTTTTAAAAATATCCGTAAAGGCGGCATTATTGCCATCAAGATCGAAGATGGCGACAGACTCATCGACGTCAAACTCACAGATGGCTCCAACGAAGTGGTCCTCATCACCCGCAAGGGCATGAGTCTGCGATTCCACGAGGATCAACTGCGCGAGCAGGGTCGCAGCACCGTCGGCGTCTGGGGCATCCGCCCGGGTAAAGGCGACTACATCGTCGGCATGGCTTTAGTCGATGCCGAGGCACTGCTGCTCGTGGCTGGTGAGAACGGCATCGGCAAGCGCACTCCATTCGAGGACTACCGCCTGCAATCCCGCGGAGGCAAAGGCATTATCACCATGAAAACCTCACCGAAGACCGGTGAAGTGGCAGGTGCACTGGCCATCCGCGAAAATGAGGATCTCATGCTCATCACCAATAAGGGCAAACTGATCCGCATCCCCGTCACAAACATCCGCATTGCCTCGCGCAATACCATGGGCGTCAAACTTATCAACCTCAAGGACGGTGAGTTGCTCCAGGATATCGCCCCCGTTGTCGTCATCGACAGCGAAGAAGAAGGTGCGGAGATCGCCGAGATCGACGAAGGTGCAGCGCCAGCAGAGGAATAGATTGCACCTCATTCACCAGCCATCGTCGCAATTAAAATTGAATAGCCGCGTTAAAAAATACTTACTCCGCGTAGCTTGGGTGTGATTGAGACTGGTGCCGTGAACGCCAACGGCGTTTCATCTTACAGCTTAGCAACTGTGTTCAGTTTACAAGCACAATTCCGGAATTTTTTAGTGCGGAGTTTAATAGGATGATGAGTTTTCTGGAGACAGCGATCAGAGCGACTATTGCGGCCTTTCCGGCCGAGCGTAGTTTCTGGTAAAAGGCACGGAAAATGGGATTGTGGCGGAGGGCGCTGAGCCTCGCAATGTAAAGTAGACGGCGGACCGAGCTACGACCTCCAGTAATGTGGCGTTGGCCACGCATCTGGCCACTGTCGTGATTGAGAAAACACGATCGGCAATACGACAATCGATCTTGGACTTGGATACACCGGCACCCAGGTAAAGAGTAGTTGTGGATTTTTGTAGCATGATTTATTGGGTCGTGAGGTTTAGTTTGGCTGGGTGAAGCCAAGGCACGTGCTGGGCTACGAGCTGCTGTTGAAGGCGCTCAAGGGTCGGACGTGCTCACTGGCTTCTGCTTGCGCGGACGGCTATCCGCGCAGGCGCCCCGGTGGACATACCTCGTTTGCCATCGAGTATGTGCATTGGGAAATTGAAATTACTAAAAACCGCTTTCCGGAAATTTGATCCGCTCGGAATCATTTCCTCTTGAGTCGCGAGCAGCGTGGCGCAATGGTTTCCCGCACATGTCACAAGCCGCCATTAGTCCGGACCGGGAAACTTTTCTGCGTTATGCTGCAGAGGGCAATGTCGTGGCTGTGTCCACCGAACTGGTCTCAGATGCGGAAACCCCCATCTCTGCATTCACCAAGCTCTCGAGTTCACCCTACTCATTCCTTCTGGAATCGGCCGAAACCAATGATCAAGTCGGAAAACATTCCTTCGTAGGCAGCGATCCGGTTCTCATCTTTCGTGTCCAGGACGAAACTGTGACCATCACGCGTGATGGCGGGACTTCCTCTCATGCCATGCAGGGCGATCCGCTCAGCGAGCTTGAACGGGTGATGGCGGGGTTTAAACCAGCAGGGCCCAAGTCGTCGCCATGGTTTTGTGGAGGAGCGGTCGGGTTGCTTGGCTACGATGCCGTGCGGTATTTTGAACCGACCGTCGGCAACCCGCCGCCGGATGATCTCAAACTTCCGGAAGCTATTTTCATGCTCGCTGGCAGCGTGCTCGTCTTTGATCACAAAACCCGCCGGCTCCGTATTGTGGTGAATGCATTCCTGGAGGGAAAACCGCCCGGCGATGCTTACGATGAGGCCGTTGAAAAAATCAGCGCCATCCTGAAACTCCTGGATTCTCCGATCCACCTTCCGCCTATCAATGCCGGCGAGCAAGGCCGGTCTATCGAACCTTCCAGCAACACAGCGCCCGGGGAATATTGCGAAATGGTGCGACGCGGACAGGAATACATCAAAGCGGGTGATATTTTTCAGTTTGTCCCGTCACAACGGTTCAGCACGCCGTATGAGGACGATCCGATTTCACTCTACCGGGCACTGCGATTTGTGAATCCGTCGCCCTACATGTTTTGCCTGCGGTTTGCGGATGAATTTACGCTGGTGGGCAGTTCACCGGAGGTCCATGTGCGGGCAGTGGATCGGAAAGTCGAGATCCGCCCCATCGCGGGCACCCGCCGACGTGGAGCCAACGCAGACGAAGACAGTGACAATGCCGCCGACCTTATCGCCGATCCAAAAGAACGCGCCGAGCACATCATGCTTGTCGATCTTGCCCGCAACGATGTCGGACGCATTGCGGACTACAAATCGGTGGAAGTGACCGACCTTATGATCATCGAGCGTTACAGCCATGTCATGCACATCGTCTCCAATGTGATCGGGCATTTGCATGCCGATAAAACCGCCTTCGATGTGATGCGCGCCACTTTCCCGGCGGGCACCGTTTCCGGGTCGCCCAAAATCCGCGCTATGCAGATCATATATGAGATGGAGAAAAATAAACGTGGCGCATATGCCGGTGCCGTGGGTTACTTCGGCTTTGATGGCAACCTCGACTCATGCATTGTCCTGCGCACCATCACTCTCAAAAACGGCACGGCCTACGTGCAAGCCGGCGGTGGAGTGGTTGCGGACTCGACACCCGAGGGCGAGTTTCAGGAAACCGTGAATAAGGCAATGGCCTCCATGAAAGCAATCTCACTGGCCAAAGCCATTCCCGCAAAAAAGGACTGATTCACCATGCTCCTCATCATCGATAACTACGATTCGTTCACCTACAACCTCGTCCAGTACTTCGGCGAGCTCGGTGCCGATCCCGTAGTGCACCGCAACGACCAGATCACCCCGCAGGAAATCGAGCAACTCAAGCCGGAAAGAATCGTCATTTCACCCGGCCCGTGCTCGCCCAAGGAAGCAGGCATCAGCAATGAAGTCATCCGCCAATTCGCAGGAAAATATCCCATTCTCGGTGTGTGTCTCGGCCACCAATGCATGGGCGATGTTTTCGGCGGCGACGTCGTGCGCGCTGAGCGCCTCATGCATGGCAAGACGTCCGAAATCCACCACGACGGCAAAGGAGTTTTTGCTGGCCTGAGCAATCCCTTCATCGCCACCCGCTACCATTCACTCATCGTAAAACGCGACACCCTCCCGCCCGACCTCATCGTCAGCGCAGAGACCGCAGAGGGTGAAATCATGGGACTCAGGCACACCACGCTCAATGTGCACGGCGTGCAATTCCACCCGGAATCCATCCTCACCATCGAAGGCAAACAACTGCTGCAGAATTTCCTTAATCTGTAGGCCGTGCTGTCACCTGAAGGGGTTCGCGTTTACAGTGGTTCGCAGAAGTATTTTCCGAAAAGCGAAGTTGCCTTTATGTAGAAGCGACACTCTTGTCGCTTTGGTAGCGGCTACACTGCGACAAAAATGTCGCAGCTACATCAGACATGCAGCAAAAT
Source organism: Chthoniobacterales bacterium (assembly GCA_041748815.1). Taxonomy (GTDB): domain Bacteria; phylum Verrucomicrobiota; class Verrucomicrobiia; order Chthoniobacterales; family CAKUMP01; genus JBGTCP01. Next base: position 3,646 of record JBGTCP010000325.1, on the reverse strand, counting down.
AGCCCTTTGATAGTGATTTCGGAAATATACCGCCGCGCATTAACTTTTGTGAAAATGGGCCACGTCAATTCTGTTGCAGGCGTGCAGGGACTGCCAGCCTGCTATCCCTGCGATCTGGAGATCGCAGCTACTGGCTCGGCAGCGATTGGTGCCACTGAATCAAAATCCCAAATCTTGATGGGCGGCGGTATAACTTCCCCTCTACGGACGCCACTTTCTCGAGATGGGGCCAAATGAGATGCCCTGCCTCAAAGCACGCGGGGCGAAAGTCACATCTGAATTGGTATATCAAATGCTGGAATCCGAAGGCTGCTGAAAATGATCCTCTTTGACGCAAACTTACTTGCTGTTCAGCAGGATGCCTCGATGGCAACCTTCGACAGGCGCATCGACCCAACTATCATCAGAGGCGGCCTGGAAGCTTACCATGTTATTCGGAAATAGTGGCGCTGTCAGGTCCTCGTATTTAAGTGAATACTGCGATGCGAGGACTGAAATTTTTTTTCAATCAATAACCCGCGCTGCCACGATTACCGGGTCATCATTGGCAAGCAAGGTGAGCTGCCCGGCTTCGCCGATTTCGAAGCGGGAGACCGTTTCCATCAATTTAAGAAACCGGTTTTCCTGATCCATCCTGGGCTGGTCGCATGCCATGCGGGTGCTGACGAGCGGCTCGAACGTCAATCCCTCGCCGGTGAGTTCGAAGCCGCCGGAATAACGGTTGCAGGAGGCATTTCCAGAAACTTTGCCTTCCGTGTCAAACTGCAAAGTGACCGGCGCATCCTCCACGACAGGAGTTTCGCCGAGATTCGTGACGCTCCAGTTGCCAGTGAGGAGGTCCGCCGGATTCCCGCCGACGCCTGTGAGTATTTCATCGGGCAGCACGACCACGACCTTCGTGGGAAATTGCATCCCGCTCATGGAATCCACACTGACCATTTGCAGAATCACAATGGTCACAGGCTTACCCGCCAGAGTGGTTAAATATACAGTCGCTTGATCCGATTTTGCAGGCTCCGAAACAGGTAGCTCGGTGGACTCTATGTTTTCGGTGCCGACCCGCTTAAACTCTATTTTCTCAGCGCCAATCTCCAGACTCCAGAATGGCTCATTGCCCCTGGCGACAAAGGACTCAGCAGCTTCCTCAGCGGCGGGAGCGGATGCGCTTATAATAAACACCAGCAAGCCGCAGAATAGAGATTGGTGATTTTTCATACACAACATTTGGCACTTCGCTTAGCGTTTCGTCAACCCTTCCAGCTCCGCCAGTTCCTGGTCCAGGATGCTTCCGCGATCCGGGCGGAGGTAGCGGCGCGCGATTTCGATGGCCCTTACGGCATCGCGTGTTTCGCCTTTCGAGATAAGTGCCAGTGTGAATGGGCGGGTGACATCATAGAAAAAATTACCACCGGCACTGCGACCCAATCGAGCGGCCTGTGATTGATATTCACGCATCGCATTACGTAAGTCGTTTTCAGCAACGAGTGCGTCCAACCGTTTTTTCACGGTCTCCAGCGCAAGGTCCGCGCGGTCTCCGCTGGTGCGGGAAATGAGAGTTTGCTCAATGCTGTCAGCAGCTCCCGCGTCGCCTTGCGCCCTCGCGTAATCTGCCCGCTGGGTGGAAAATTTCGCAAGTAATTCCCGCTGACCGGAGAACTCTTTGGTCGCGGTCTCAAGATGCTGGTCCACCTCTTTTGCGGGTGCCTTCATGGCGATGAGGATCGTTGTCATGGCTTCCCATGCTTCGGGATTTACCTTGGTGGCGGAGATCGAGCTGGCTGCTGCGAGCTTAGCCGATTCCCATTCACCGGCATCCTGAAACCATTCGCTCACGACCAGATCCGCCTGACCAGCAGCGAACTCGGGTGTGCTGCGGAAGCGGGCTGCGAGGAAATTCAACTCCTGATCGCTGATCTGTTCCCAGCTCTGCGGATCCAGCGCATGGCCGACTGCGTAGTTCTGATTTTCGTAGCGACCGACATCCATATCCCAGCGATTAGCGCCTCGCATATAACCAAACCATGCGTGACCGCCATCGGCTCCCTGGCCTACAAAATACAACGTCGGCAGGCCATGCGCTTTCCCGGCGAGCATCGCAAAGTAAGCCTGGTCCACACAAATCCCGCCATGCTGCCGGATCGCCGCGAGTTGGTAATCCTCAGAATGCGGCCAGGTGAACTCGCCGGCAGCTAATCTCTCGCGGCTGTATTTGATTTCCGAAAAGGCGCGTCCGAAATCGGACACCGGGTGGCGCACATTACGCCTGGCCCATTCAAGTTCATCTTTGGTCACGAGCGTGTCCACGATGAAGCGCAAATAATCCGGTCCCAGCGTGCGCAGGTCATTGGCGAGCCGTGTGGATTCATTCACCCCCACCCAATAGTCGAGACGTTCCTCCACCGTCGAGTCTGCGAAGGGCACCTTGGAGTCCGGTACCTGATGATGGGGCCAGTTGGGTGGAGTCTTTTGGTCAAACACCACGGCTAGCGCGAGGGACAATCCACGATATCCATCGAACGAGGCCGCATTGTGCTTGTGTAGTCGGGCAAGATTTTCAAATACCGCCGGAAGGAAGTCCGCGTTCGAGACAAAGCTCCAAAATGTTTTGAGGAAGGCAGGATCTGCAGCCAGTTGCCATGCAAGATCCCGGCCCAGATAATCCAATAAACTGCCGTCCTTAAATTCAAAATCCGGCAGCAGAAAATCCGACTTAAGGCGACTCACCGAGTTGGGATCCTGAAGCAACTCCCGGACTTTTTCCGCGCTCGCAGGAGCAAGCTCATTGGTGATCGAGACACCCACAGGCCGGAGCACCAGCCGCTGAGGGTCCGCTGCGTCTTGAAAGACGAACCTTCGGAAAAACGGCTCTGCAGCTTCGAGGTCCGGCGTTGCCAGCAGCTCAACCCAGCGGGCAAGATCCAGCCATGCCTGAAATTCCAGACGCCCCGAGGACCCCAGAGACAAAGCCTGGCCCGGTTGATAATTTTGCAGGAGGAAGGATCTCAGCGCGGTCGAAGCTTCTGCAACATCTGCATTCTGCAGCTCGGCAATCACCGCCGCATCAGGAGAGCGCTGCAACGACCACGATGTCGAGGCCATGGTGAACTGGGTCAGGAACCCGAACATCAAAAGCGCGGAGATTGATTTCATCTTGCAGGAAACTAACACCGGATGGCGATGAGGGACAAGGTTTCTCAGCAAAAAGGCAGAGCCGGGAAACCGGCGGAGGTCACAAGCCCGGCGGAAGTGCCACTCGGAATTTTCTAACGACCGACAAGGATAACAGGGCCTTCGGGGGATGGCATGCCACCGGTGCGTTCAATACTCACAGCAAAATTGGTCGCGCCTTGGATTTTTGAGGCAGGTTGAAATTTTACAAAGCAGGAGTTTTGATCTTTTTCAACCTTCAAAACACCCGCACTCACTGGCGCGGATTCATCGGATGGCAAAAACCAGAGTTGATAATCTTTCCCCGGTTCCGGCATTGGAAGGCCGGTCACCCGCTCAAGGCCCGATTGCGTTTCGTCGTCCCAAACCACCGCAGCCAGGACTTGCGAATATGTTTCAATCTCCGTGTGGAGGAAGGAGATCTGCATTTCAGCCTTGTCGCCTCTTTCATTTGCAGCGGCAAGAGCAGATGCGAGTT
>JBGTCP010000324.1:0-3062 GCA_041748815.1 Chthoniobacterales bacterium | reverse complement strand
GCTGTGCGTGCGCATTCTACGCACCTCGATTGACCGACTCGGGTATAAGAAAAATTTCACCATTTACAGTGACGGCGAGCAGACAGGCTTACTGAAAAAGATCATCAACCGCACTGCCGCCCGTGACGAAAGGCTGGAGCCAGCTTTGATTAAGTCGATCATTTCCCGCGCGAAGAATGATGGCCGCGGCGCTCCTCCCACCACCGACGAATCCCTCCAGGCCGAAGTATTCCGCCGATACGAAACCGAATTACGCAGACTCAACGCCGTGGATTTCGATGACCTCCTCCAGCTCGCCGTGAAGGTGCTCATGGAGCATCCCGATGTGCGTGACGAATGGGCGGCGAAGTTCCGTTATCTCATGGTGGATGAATTTCAGGACACCAACCGTCTCCAGCTCGACATGGTGCGGTCGCTCGCAGGCAAGGAATCGAATGTCTGCGTGGTCGGCGACGACGACCAGAGCATCTACAGCTGGCGCGGTGCCGAAGTGACCAACATTTTGGAATTCGAGCGCCACTTCCCGAATCCCAAAGTCATCAAGCTGGAGCAAAATTACCGCAGCACCAACGCCATCCTGCGCACCGCCAACAGCCTCATCAAAAACAACCCCCGCCGCCGCCCGACAAACCTCTGGAGTGAACCCGGTGACGGCTCTCCGGTGCGCATTGTCAGCGTGCCCGATGACAAAGAAGAGGGCGTCTTTGTTGCCGACGAAATTCTCAAAATGCAGCAGCAGGAAAATCTGCCCTTCGAGGCATTTGCCGTGCTTTACCGCATGAATGCACAGTCCCGCATCATCGAGGAAAATCTGCGTGAGCGCAAAATTCCCTATCGCGTGATCGGCGGGAAAAGTTTTTTCGAGCGTCGCGAGGTCAAAGACGTGACCGCCTACGGCAACGCCCTCATCCACCAGGAGGATGATATCAGCCTGCTGCGCATCATTAACAATCCGCCCCGCGGCATCGGTCCGACTGTCGTCGAGCGGGCGCTGGATCACAGCACACAAAAAAAACAATCGCTGCGTCAGGCCCTGATTGATCCTGAGTTCCAGGAATCCCTCAGCACCAAGGCGTGTGAGGCGATCCGGGCATTCTCCAGCCAGCTTCAGATGTGGGCAGGCGCATTGCATCAGCCTCTCGTCAACCCCGGTGATATCCTCGAGCGTGTGATTAACGAGGCCGGGTATCTCACCGAACTCAAACGCACTTGCAAAACCCCGGAGGAAGGGCTCAGCCGCGAGACCAACGTGCGCGAATTCCTTTCCGCCTGCCGGGATTATTACTCGCGGCAGGGTGGGGACCTTGAGGCATTCCTCGACAGTATGGCGCTCGACGACGAGCTAAAGGACGACAAAAAAAATGAAGACGGCAGCGGTGTGACCCTCATTACGATGCACGCCGCCAAAGGGCTGGAATTCCCCAACGTCTTCCTCATCGGCGCGGAAGAAGGACTCATCCCGCATGCGCGCTCGCGCGCTGAGGGCAATGTCGATGAAGAGCGGCGGTTGTTTTATGTAGGCATCACCCGCGCCATGCGCCAACTCACGCTCACGCATTGCGCCACACGTTCACGGTGGGGCGATAAAGTCTGCGGCGAGGTCAGTTCCTTTGTCGGCGAACTCGATCCGGCACATATTGAGCGCCAGGATCTCGAAGAAATCCAAAGCCGCCCCGCCACCGAAGAAGACGCCCGCTCCGCCTTCGCCCGCATGCGGGCAATGCTTGCAGGTTGAGGCCCCTGAACGGCAGGAGTCAGGAACAGAAGCAAGCAAAGTTATTGCGACTTTCGTGTTCGTGGGAATTGGCAGGATTCGGGTGGGCCACAGTATGGTTGGCTCCAATGATTGAAAGCCAGCAAGGAGAGAAGGCAACTGCCCCGCCTGTTTTCCCTTGCATGGTGGTTGGCTGCGCATATGATACCGCATGTGCATCTTATCATCGATACCAGTGTCATTGTTGCTGCACTTCGTTCAAAACGGGGAGCTTCCAACAAAATTCTGCGGCTCGTCGCTTTGGGATCGCTCTCGATGTCAATTTCAGTTGCTACTTTTCTCGAATACGAAGATGTCTTGCTCAGAAAAGACAAAATTCCGGGATATTCGATCAGTGAGCTTCAGCGATTTCTTGATGATATTTGCTCGGTGTCCCGGCATCAGGAGATATTTTTTACTTGGCGGCCGACCCTCTCGGACCCCGATGACGAGATGTTTCTCGAACTCGCTGTTGCTGCTGCTGCCACCCATCTCGTCACACACAATACAAAAGACTTTACTGGAGCCGATGCGTTTGGAATTTGCGTCATCACTCCCGGCGAACTACTGAAGGAGATTACATAATGTCCACATTAAGCGTAAGATTACCTGCATCCATTCACCGGGAGGTGAGAGAACTTGCGAAGGAAGATGGAGTTTCCATCAATCAATTCATTTCTTTGGCTCTGGCGGAGAAGGTATCTGCATTGAGAACTGTTGAGTTCCTCAAACAGCGTGCAGCCCGGGGATCATCGGAGCATATGATCTCGATACTGGACTCAGCACCTGACGTGGAGCCTGCTGAAAGCGACAGGATCAGCTAACACTATTAAGTCATTGGCCGCTCCAGAGTCAGCGGCTGCCGCACCATGCCAAACCGTTAATCACCCTGATAGCTTAAAGATGCCACGTCCATTCCAATTCGCAGGGAGGATTCGCAGCTTCAAATTCGCGTTTCAAGGGGTTGGTCATATGTTGAAATCCCAGCACAATGCATGGATTCATCTTGCTGCGACGATTGCTACTGTCGCCGCGGGAATCGCCGTGAATCTAAGTCCCGGCGAATGGTGCTGGATTGTGCTGGCGATCACATCGGTCTGGACAGCTGAAGCTATGAATACCGCATTTGAGTTTCTCTGCGACGCAACCACCAAGGAGTTTCATCCGGTCATCGGGCAGGCGAAGGACGTTGCCGCGGGTGCTGTGCTGCTGACAGCGATCGGAGCGGCTGCCATCGGATTGATCGTTTTCCTGCCGAAAGTATTGGCCCTCCTCCGGTGATTTGCTTGTCCCGGTAGATGGTCATAAC
>JBGTCP010000323.1:0-5441 GCA_041748815.1 Chthoniobacterales bacterium | reverse complement strand
GCCGACACAACAGCCCGAGGCATTCATTGCCGAACTCAATAAGAACGGCGTCAAACACGAGGTCTACTGGGTGCAAGGCCGGTCACACATCTTCACACATCTTTTCTCTGGTCAGGCGGTTCCGAAGGCAATCGACTTCCTCGATAAAAACCTGGCCACAAGCAGATGAACGTTCGTTCTATTTCCCGCTACTTGCTCGCCGCCGGGTTTGTGCTGGCGGGAGCCAACCATTTCCTATCGCCGGAGAGCTACCTCACGATGATGCCGCCGTGGCTGCCTGCACATGAGCTGCTCAATTATATCAGCGGCGTAGCGGAAATCGCAGGTGGCATCGGCATTCTCATCCCGCGCACCCGGCACGTTGCGGCCATCGGCCTGATCCTCCTGCTCATCGCCGTCTTTCCCGCGAATCTTCATGTCGCGCTAAACGGCTGGCCCGGCATGGATATTCCCCGATGGGTTCTCATTGCGCGGCTGCCCTTTCAGCTTCTCCTCATCGCATGGTTGTTCTTTGCTTGTCTGAGTTATAGCGGTTCTCAAAAGTAATCTCCGAACTTCAGCCGTTGGATGATGCCGAAGGCATCCCAGCTACAGGAGCCAGATTTCTGCGAACAACTATAATTTCAAGGTGCGAGGAAGTCGGGGTAGCGAGCCCGGCGCTCCAGGTATTCAGCTTCAGAAATGATACGCCCTGATTGATCGCCGAAAACCACAACGCGGGTCCCTCTGTCGTCCTGCGAAGACGCCAGGAGAATGGCGTCGGGAGGAAACTCTGACCGCCCCGACCCAAAAAACTCCCACGGCACCACAAGCTGGTAGTTCAAGTTCCCCTCAACGAGAAGATCTCGTACGGGAATGTAATCGGGAACGAGTTCGTCCAGCATGGCCGGCATTCTGTCATCGTGATCCGATTGCCAAAGCAATAAACCTAGTCCCACTTGTTTGATCGTCGACAGCTTTCTCGTCTGCACAGCACGACTCGCATCTTCGAAGAGGGGCTCACGGGCGGAGAGCAACCATGCGCTATGATGCAAAATACCCGCCGAGGCTAAAGCGGTAGCACAGGCCACCGAACCCATTGCAAGAAGCAAAGAGGTTTGTCGAATGCGCCATGGTGGCAACTGCCTTTTTCGACTCCACCACGCCAATACCCAATGCAACCCAAGGCCTCCAGAGACCAGGAACAAAGCTGCCACGCCCCAGCTCTCCAAATTCCACCGCACACGCGGAAGGACATCCGACAAGTAATGCCACCACCCTGTCAGAAGCACCCACAGAAAGTCTGATGATTCAATCGTAAGGGAAAATAAGCCCAAGAGAACGACGAATAAAGCCACCAGTGGAATGGCTACATACCTCTTCATTCTTTCTCCCTCAGCATTCTGGCAAGATGCTCAGCCGCTTCTTTTTCGGGAATTTTTGAAATCACTCCACTGCTCCAGAGGACAAATCGTTCCTCTCCAAACACGGCTGGCTCGACGACCACGAGGCGATCTCCTTCGTCGGCCCTGGCTCCGGCCCAATAATCAAATCTTGCGCCACCCGGATCAATGGTCAGCCAGGTTTGCAGAGGAACTCCATCCGTCAACCGATGTGGAGGAAGGTTCCGATCATGGTTCGCCGCATACTCCCAAAGGGCATCGCGCAAGTTTTGAATGCGCTGTTGGCAGGCACTGTCCAACCACTCCTTGCTCTGTCCAGCGTGATGTTCCTGGAGTACGAAAGTGCTGCCCTTGGGTTTCCACGCTCTAGGAGTCATCAATTCTCGGGCTCCCGTGATCATCGAAAGCACAAGCCCGAGCAAGAGCAGTGTAACCACCAAAATTCCCGCCGCACCGCGGAAATGAAGCTTTGGCCACGAAGGAATGTCCTTGGAGATGGCATTCCACAAAAGCTGAAAAATCCATGCTAGAAGCAGCAAGGCAACCAGAAAAAAGGACATAACCTCCAGCCGCAGTCTTGCAAAATCCGTGAGCCGTATCTGCGGCATACCCGCCACAAACTCCAACCCAAAACTCAGGATCGCAGGGGGAAAATCCACACTCATGGAGGACTGTAGATTTCGAGAACTTTGAACGTCAAGCTCCGAGCCGGGCTTGGGGATGGACGGGCGGACAGGAATGTCCGCGCTCCTCTAAAGAAAGATGCCTTCGGCGGTGAGCAGGTCGTGGATGGCTTGAGTGGTGGATTCGACGGGTTGGTCGTAGCCTTGGAGATGCAATGCGGGATTCTCCGGGGCTTCGTAGGGGTCGGTGATGCCGGTGAATTGCGGAATTTCTCCAGAGCGGGCTTTTTTGTACAATCCTTTGGGATCGCGGGTTTCGCACACTTCAAGCGGAGTGTCCATGAACACTTCGAGATAGTTTTCCGCACCGATGACTTCCTTGGCGCTGTCGCGGTCGGAGCGGTAGGGAGAAATGAACGCGGTGATCACAATGATGCCGGCTTGGTTGAACAAACGGGCCACCTCCGCAATGCGGCGGATATTTTCGGAGCGGTCCTCGGTGGAGAATCCGAGATCGCGATTGAGACCGTGGCGGACGTTATCGCCGTCGAGGAGGAAGCATGCATGACCCGCATCGATGAGGCGTTTTTCCAGCGCTTTGGCCACTGTTGATTTGCCAGAGCCACTCAAGCCGGTGAGCCAGAGTGTGACTCCGCGCTGGCCAAGGAGCTTGTGGCGATCTTCTTGCGTGACGAGATTGACCTCGCGGGTGATGTTCTGGCTGACGGGCTGGCGATCCTCGGCAGCTTCGGGCTCGGCGACGCGGTCAAGGATCATGCCGGCAGCAACGGTGGCGTTGGTGAGTCGGTCGATGAGAATAAATGAACCGGTCAACGTATTGTTGCGGTAGGGATCGTAGGCAATAGGCCGATGCAACGTGACACGGACCCGTGCGATTTCATTGAGTCCGAGGCTGAGCATGTCTCCTGGTTCGGGCTCAACTTTGCGCATGGAATTGACGTCCACTTTGTAGCGAATTTCACCCAGCGTGCCGGGAGCGGTCTTAGTGGTGTGTTTGATGAAGTAGGTGCTGCCGGGTTTTGCCGGAGCCTCGTGCATCCATACCAGCATGGCTTCGAGTTCGTTGCCGATCTGTGGCTGATTGTTGGGATGGACGAGCATGTCGCCGCGGGAAGCATCGATCTCATCTTCCAATGTGATGGTCACCGCCATCGGAGTGAATGCCTCAGTCAATTCCCCGTCAGCGGTGACAATGGATTTCACGCGCGATTTTTGACGTGATGGCAAAGACATCACTTCATCACCCTGGCGGATCACGCCGGATGCGACGGTGCCGCTGAAGCCGCGGAAATTCAGGTGCGGACGCAGGACGTATTGCACCGGAAAACGCAGGTCGATAAGATTGCGGTCGGCGACGATATTCACGTTTTCCAGGTGGCCAAGCAAGGTGGGGCCGTCGAACCATGGCATGCTGGCGCTGCGGTCCACGACGTTGTCGCCCTTGAGAGCGGACATCGGGATGAAATGCACGTCGGAGAATCCGAGCCGCGCCGAGAAGTCGTTGAAATCTTTGCGGATGCGCAGAAATACCTCTTCGTCGAAATCCACGAGGTCCATTTTATTGACTGCGACGACGATGTGTTTGATGCCGAGTAGCGAGACAATGAAGCTATGCCGGCGGGTCTGCGTGATGACGCCGTGGCGGGCGTCAATGAGGACAATGGCGAGGTTGCAGGTGGATGCGCCCGTCGCCATGTTGCGGGTGTATTGCTCGTGGCCGGGGGTGTCGGCGATGATGAATTTGCGCCGGTCGGTGCTGAAATAACGGTAAGCAACATCGATGGTGATGCCCTGCTCGCGCTCGGCCTTAAGCCCATCGGTGAGCAACGCCGGATCGAAATCGTCGCCAGTTGTCCCGTGCACTTTGGAGTCCTTGAGCACGGTGGCAAGCTGATCCTCGTAGATCATTTTGCTATCGTAAAGCAGGCGCCCGATGAGGGTGGATTTGCCATCATCCACGCTGCCACAGGTCAAAAACCGAAGCAGGTCTTTCTCCTCGTGTTGTTTAAGGTAGGCTTGGATGTCGGTGCGTGCGAGTTCGCTGGTTTGCATTAGGAAAGTTTGCTGGTTTTCAGTGTTCAGTTTTCAGGAAGAGAGATAAAGCGGCTCGAGGAGCCTAGAAGTAGCCGTCTTTCTTTTTTTCTTCCATGGAAGATGCGCCGTCGTGGTCGATCACGCGGCCCTGGCGCTCGGAAGTTGTGGCGAGGAGCATTTCCTGAACGATGGCCTCGAGCGTTTCTGCCTCGGAGTCCACGGCGCCGGTGAGCGGATAACAGCCGAGCGTACGGAAGCGCACTTTGCGCATCTCTGGGGTCTCGCCGGGCTCCATGGGGAGGCGGTCGTCATCGACCATGATGAGGGTGCCGCCGCGTTTTACCACCGGGCGCTCTTTGGCAAAGTAGAGCGGCACGATGGGAATCTGATCGCGCATGATGTAGAGCCAGATGTCGAGTTCGGTCCAGTTGGAGAGCGGGAAGACGCGGATCGATTCACCCTTTTTGACCTTGCTGTTGTAGAGGTTCCAAAGCTCGGGGCGCTGGTTTTTGGGGTCCCATTGATGGAACTCGTTGCGGAAACTGTAAACGCGTTCCTTCGCGCGGCTTTTTTCCTCATCGCGGCGTGCACCGCCGAACGCGGCATCAAATCCATAGTGGTCGAGCGCCTGTTTAAGCGCCTCCGTCTTCATGATGCGTGTGTGTGTGTCGGAGCCATGATCGATGGGGTTGATGCCTTGCGCGAAGCCCTCCGGATTGGTCCACACCAGGATTTCCTGTCCGACTTCCCGGGCGGTGTGGGAGCGGAATTCAATCATCTCACGGAACTTCCATTTAGTGTCCACATGCAGGAGCTTGAACGGAAGTTTGCCGGGATAGAACGCCTTCTGAGCAAGGCGCAGCATGACGGCGCTGTCCTTGCCGATCGAGTAAAGCATGACCGGATTTTCGAACTCCGCAGCTACTTCGCGGATGATGTGAATGCTCTCAGCTTCGAGCTGCTTGAGGTGTGAAAGAAGGTAAGAATTCATGGGAAAGGAAATTATGCGACGGCCGCGAGTGCTTCATCCAGCCAGCCGAGCAGTTGAGTGATCGTTTCGTCCGTCTCATCACCCATGTTCGAGATGCGGAACGTTTTGCCTTTGATTTTGCCGTATCCACCATCGATGACGCAGTGGTGCTGCTCTTTGAGTTTGGCGATGAACGCGGCCACATCAATGTTGCGGTTGTTTGCCACGCAAGTGAGCGATTTGGAGCGGTAGCCTTCCGGCGCGAAAAATTCAAATTCGTTGCGGCGCACCCACTCGTGCACAAGATCATTGAGACGGCTGTGGCGGGTATGGCGGGCCTCAATGCCCTCGGCAAAAATATCTTCCAGCTTGGATTCGAGCCCGTAGATGAGCGAAATCGCAGGCGTGCTC
>JBGTCP010000322.1:0-2743 GCA_041748815.1 Chthoniobacterales bacterium | reverse complement strand
CGCGTTACGTTGGAACGAACCCTCCAAGGATCCGGTCCGCACAGTTCGTGGAGCAAATCGCCTCGCCATCGCCTCGCTCCCCTTCTTTGCAACCGTGCCTGCGTCAGGTGCCAGTTTAGCCACTACTGGATTTAAGGGGACTAAAAGCAATAATACATTCGTGACCTGGCCAGTGTGGAGTGGTTGGCTTTCGGTGTATTCAGTTCAATCTACATTGGCACTCTGTGATCTGCAAAACTCAGAATCGTCCAGCGCAAAACTCGCGGCTCGGGGCATTTCTGCGGCATTCCGCAGCCAGCGAATTACATTGGGCAAATACCGTAACTTTACACCAGCCAAGGCAATTTGATCCTTTCACTCAGTTGCCTTCCCCGTCCCCATGAAAAAAGCCAGTTTTGACACTATCTGCAAAGCCCTCCAGGAAGCGCGGGTTCCCTTTCTCGTCGTAGGCGGAATCGCAGTGATTCATCACGGATACGGACGGTTGACACAGGATGTCGATCTGGTGATTCAGTTGGATCCGGAGGTGATTCAGCGTGCCTTCACCGCGCTGAAAGCGGTCGGATACCATCCCTCGGTTCCGGTCTCTGCGGAAGAATTCGCCGACCCGGAATGTCGGGAGCAGTGGAAGCAGGAGAAGGGGATGAAGGTGCTCAAGTTCTGGAGCGATGAGCATCGTGAAACTCCACTCGATGTGTTCATCAATGAGCCATTTGATTTTCAAAAAGCGCTGACGGAAGCGGATGTCCTGGAGACGATTCCGGGCCTTGAAATCAGAATCGTTTCCCTTGATACTCTTCTTTCCATGAAAGCAGAAGCCGGCCGCCCGCGGGATCTTGCAGATATCGATGAACTCAACGTGCTCCATGGAAGGCCCAGCAGCTATGACCACCAATAAAAATATCGACTCCGCATGGGAGGAGACGTCGTGGAAAGGCCACCGTCGCGCCCAGCACCGCGCCTTCTTCGAACTCTCCTTCGAAGATAAGCTCAAGGCCGTGGAGGAAATGGCGGATTTTGCCCGCGAGATGATAAAAGCCCGACAACACACAGAGCACTCCACCATCCATTCCGAAGCACACCTCACCGACACACCAGCCCCGCATATCAAACCAGGGCAAACGCATTAAACAAACGAAGAAGAATGGCTCGCGCGAAGATCACTAAGACCGCCAAGCATGAGGGCAAAGAGTTTAGAGCAGAATATTATGGCTGGGCATCTTCACCTATCAGGTGAAATGAGATGCCGATTTTTGTTCCACTCCTGCATACTTTCCTTCGTGTTCTTCGTGCTCTTCGTGGTGAATTTGCCCATTCTTAAGTTTGAACTGCGGGAATTTGGATAAGTCAAATGAACCATTGTGCTCACGAAATGCCCTTTATTTTAGTCGCATTCAAAGCACCAATCATTTAATATCAAACAATGTCTCAACGAACCGGCTCGAGACGCGGAGACCGCCGACGCAAAACTTCAGCGCAGGCGGGGCCGGATTTATTTACCCGGACGACCCTCGACGCAGCCGTTCAAGCCGCCTTCGGCGAATCGGGTTCGCAGCCATCCGCAGCCATCGAAACGGCCATCCAACTTGCGTCATCACCGCCCACACTCGATCCGCCTCAAAGCCGTCAAATAATCCACGAGCCGGAGCCGGCAGCCGACCCGGAGCAAACCGAACTCAACGAAGCGGACGCCATCCCGGCGCGAATGCTCAATGAGTTTGTCTATTGCCCGCGCCTGTTTTACTACGAACACGTCGAGGGCATTTTTGTGCACAATGCCGATACCGTCCGGGGCAAAGGAATCCACAAGCGGGTGGACTCCGGCAACGGCGCAATGCCCGACCCCGTCCAACCCGGAGAAACCGGCGAACTTCCCGATACCATCCATTCACGCTCCGTCTCGCTCGGCTCGCCCCGTCTAGGTGTCAGCGCCAAGCTCGATCTCGTCGAAAACGATGCGCAATCGCCCGGCGTAAGCCCCGTTGATTACAAAATCGGCGCACCGCGCAGCAACGAAGAGGGCAACGATCTTTGGCCCGCCGACCGCATGCAACTCGGACTCCAGATGCTCCTGCTTCGCGAGAACGGATACCCCTGCACGCGCGGACTCATCTACTACCGCACCACCAAACAACGCGTCCCATTGGATTGGTCGCCCGAACTCGAATCCTGGATCGTGCAACACATTGCCGATGCCCGCACGACCATGCGCGGCCCCATCCCGCCGCCGCTCATCGATTCCCCGAAATGCACCCGCTGCTCGCTCAATTCCATTTGCCTCCCCGACGAAACCACCCTCCTCCGCACATCTTCTCCACCTCCCGATCTACCTTCCACTTCCGATCTACCTCCTACCTTCTCACTTCTTCCTTCTAATCCCCGTCGCCTCATCGCCGCCCGCGATGACACCCGCGCGCTCTACCTCAACACGCCCGGACTCCATGCAACCCGCAAATCCGAACTCATCGTCATAAAAGAAAAAGACGTCGTCCTTGAAGAGATCCGCATCAACGACCTCCACCACGTCGCACTCTTCGGCAATATCCAGCTCACCACCCAGGCCATTCAGATCCTCTGCGAACGCGAGATCCCCATTTCCTATTTTTCCATGGGCGGATGGTTTTATGGGATCACAAGAGGACACGGACTCAAAAACATCTTCACCCGCATCGAGCAATTCCGCCACGCCCGCGATCCCGTCATGTGCCTGCAGCTTGCGCGCACACTCGTGCATGGCAAAATC
>JBGTCP010000321.1:0-3308 GCA_041748815.1 Chthoniobacterales bacterium | reverse complement strand
AAAGAATATGACTGAGAACCCCAGCACCGGCACCGCTAACGACTTCAAGGAAGTGTGTGGTGCGACCATTAACCGGGTCGTAAGCGTTGGCCGCGATGGTATTCGCGGGGAAAGTGAGAGATGATCCGTCCACGGTGCTTACACGCCCACGAAATTTGGTGGGCTGTGACATTCCAAGTCCGATTAGCTGCGTGGGTGGAGTAGTTGCATTACCCGCTATAAGATTAACAGTTGTGAAGCCCACGACATCCGAGACTGCGCTGCTGGCAACGGATGTGGGGGGAGTTGACAAAGATGTGAGAGCTATCAATGCCAGTGCGGCCAAGAAGGATGAAGTGTAGTTTTTCATGCGGAGTGCGTTTGTTGTGCAGGATGAGATTCCTCCAGTATGAAAGAAAAGTCCACCGTTTTTTTGTTGAGAGTTGAGGAAATTATCGTCGGAGAATCGTCGGAAAAGAGTGTTCATTATGAGGTGGTTAGAGCATCGGGCGTGCCAGAGGCGGGTAAATGTGGCGGAAATGTAACAATTAGGTGAGCAGTTATCGGTTAGCGGTTAGCAGTGGAAATTTGGCGGTTTGAGTCGGGGGCTACACGGAGGGTTCTAGTTCAGGCGCTGTTGAAAGGACCAATGTGAATGTTGGCAAGGCTCGCCTGTTCATCGAATGTTCGTGTTGGGGACTCCGGTGCCGGAGTGATCGTTAGATCTCAATTATGGCGAAACGGACGGGGATAGGGTAACTCCCCGGAATGTCCGTATCAAGAGTTGCGAGTTTGCATTCGTTGGCCTCGGCGAGAGCGAGCAAGTGACCGTCGGTGGTCGCGCCTGGGGTTTTAACCCATTCAGGAAGCCGGTCCGCGCCGTGTTCATCGGAGAGGAATGTGAATCTCGCACTCTGACGGGACTTAAGTTCGCTTAAAAGTGTTTTTGCGCCTTCCAGCCCTCCGTCAAATCCAGGTAAGCGGGGCAATATACGAACGAAACCCAATTCTGTGATCGAACATGTCGCAAGGATAAGATCGGCGCCTTCCGCCTGCCGTGTTGCGACAATCCATGCAGTTACTCTGGCGTGGAACTCATGCCTCTCATACCCGAGCGCCAGCAACGCGTTGACATCCAGTAAATACTTCACGGAAATTCAGCAATCAGGGATTTGACCTGATCACTGGTGATCATTGGGCTGCCAGGCGGAGAAACCCAAACCGGGAAACCTGACACAGGTGAGATTTCGATGCGTCCTTGTGGAGCAGGCTTATCAGCAGCCGGCTCCTCGAAAGTAGCAATAACCCTCACTCTTGGCGAAGCTCTGAATTCCTCTGGCACAGGGAGATGCAGTGTCCCGTCCGCATCCGGCTCCAAAATAGCAGTGACTGTGCTCATGGTTGGAAATTTAGCTGAACTAGAACCCCACGGCAACCGAAATCCAGAATGCAAAGAGTTTGCTCACGGCCAATTCACGAAAAAGCGTAAGCAATTGCCCTGAGTGTGTTCCATGTCCTTGATCTGAGAAAATAGACAGGAGAACAAGAGAAGAAGGAGAAGAGGATTCAGAATCAGGTTAATTGTGCGAGATGTGCGATTCTCATGGATTTTTTTCTCTTGTTCTCCTGTCAAAAACTTTCAACCTCTGAGTGAAGATGACGCTTAGCTTGCTGTTCGCTGCGTTAGGCCCGGCCGGGGCAGTGGGAGGGTGCGCGGAGGGCAGGGTTTGGTTGAATTCTTGCGGATTAGGATTATTGGCCGCGCAGAGGTTGTCACACCGCAGCGCAAACGCAATGGAACGTCGCTTTCACATCAAGATAGAATTCAAGTTGCCGCTGGGCACCTGCTCAGTTAATTTCTTTAAACATGACATCCTACATTCAGTTGGAGCATCATTGCGAGCAGATACAAAACGACATTGAACGCGCTGTCCGGCTTCTTTCCAGTATGCCTGATGTCAAAAGCGTGTGGCTCTTCGGTTCAGCGTCCAGGAATCAGCAGCTCGATTGGCGTTCCGACCTCGATTTTGCGGTGAAAGGTCTACTCCCGGGCCAGGAATATGAACTCTGGGCCATGTTGGATGAAGTGCTTGTAAGCCAAGTGGATCTGGTCCGCATCGAAGATGCAGGCGCATTACTTCGTCAGGAAATCTTAAAGGGGGTGCGGCTCTATGAAAATTGACACTGCGGCAGCTGCCACGCTTTCAGCGATCATTGAGAGCGATCTGGCAGCAATCGCCCGTTTGGACGCGCAATTACAGGAAATTCATGCAAGTTCCCCGCAACCGGACTTCCGCGATGCGGCCGCTATGGCTTACATCCTTCACAATTTGTACAATGCCCTGGAAAACTCCTTCGAGCATATTTCACGGGGATTTGAAAACAACGTCCAAGATGTCTCTCAGTGGCACAAAGAGCTCTTGAGCAAAATGTTTTTGCACATTCCCGGCATACGCCCCGCTGTCCTGCCGTCCGAATGCCGTAAACTTCTCAACGAATTGCGAGGCTTTCGTCATGTGTTCAGGCACAGCTATGATTTTGAACTCGATACCTCCCGCCTCTGCCTCCTCATCGACGATTGGAAATCCAGTCA
The DNA here is from genome assembly GCA_041748815.1 of Chthoniobacterales bacterium. GTDB lineage: Bacteria > Verrucomicrobiota > Verrucomicrobiia > Chthoniobacterales > CAKUMP01 > JBGTCP01. Next base: position 736 of record JBGTCP010000321.1, on the reverse strand, counting down.
AGATGCTCTCGTGAATGCTCTCCGCAGCTTCAGCAACTCACTGTTGCAGGGAGATTCCACATGCGGACATGGGTGAGCAGTTATCGGTTAGCAGCCTGCGCTGCGCTACACCCGGCCAGGACAGTGAGAGGGTGCGCCGGAGGCGCTGACTGCTCCTGGATGGCACCGCACACCAATCGAGAATCGGCATTCGCATTTCGAAAATTCCACCGCCTTTCCTGTGTCCTTGTTATTCCCATTGAATGTGCGGGCACCGACGGGCGAATGAATTCGCCGCAATGCGCGGACTGCGATCCCGCGGCTGCGGGACAGCTACTCTAGGCCACATGGCAAAATGCGTTTGCGCTGCGAAGCTTAGTGCTTGCGGCGGCGTTTCAGGTTGAGCTTGGCGAGGGATTTTTGGATGGCGGCTTCGACGGCTGCCATTTCTTCCCCACCCATACGCTCTGCATCTTCGAAGGCTTGTTGAGCGCGCTGCATGGCGGCTTCGGCTTCGGCTTCGTCGATGTCGGATTCCTCAACGGCCATATCTGTGAGCAAGGAAACTGAGTCGAATGTGATTTCCACAAATCCCTGCCCGACCGCGAGGTATTCTTCCTGCCCGCCCTTGACGATTTTTACTTCACCCGGGAGCAACTCGGTCATGAGCGGGATGTGCATCGGGAGGATGCCCATCTCGCCTTCCACGCCTGGCAGCACGACCATATCCACATCCTCCGAACGGGTGATGCCTTCG
>JBGTCP010000320.1:0-1766 GCA_041748815.1 Chthoniobacterales bacterium | reverse complement strand
GGCAGCGGAAAAACTGGACTCTGCATCGCAATGTTGGAGGAATGCGCACGCTCGGGGATCCCAGTTCTGATCATTGACCCCAAAGGCGATCTTGCCAATTTGAAGCTCCTCTTTCCCGGCCTGACCGCTGGGGAATTTGAGCCATGGGTGAGCCAGGACGCGGCGGATGCAAAAGGCGTGAGCCGTGCGGAGTTTGCCGCGCATCAGGCCGAGCTTTGGAAGAACGGTCTCGCGGACTGGGGGCTTGGCCCTGCAGACATCCGCGAGCTCCAAGAAAAAGTCGACATCACCATCTTCACCCCCGGCAGCTCGGCAGGGGTGCCATTGGACGTGCTGCGATCCATGGACGCGCCGGAGAACATTGATGATCTGGATGAGGAATTAATCCGCGATGAGGTGGCGGGCATCGTTTCCGCGCTGCTGGGCCTGCTCGGGCGCGCCAATATCAGCTCGCAGGATCCCGAGCACATTCTCATCGCCACCGTGCTTGAGAAACGCTGGAGGGAGCACCAACCGACGACGCTCACGGATCTTATCAGCCTCATTCAGAATCCGCCGATCAAGATGCTTGGCGCGCTGGATTTGGAATCCTTCTTCCCGGAGAATGACCGGCGTAAACTTGCATTCGGGCTTAATGCATTACTGGCGTCCCCTTCGTTTCAATCCTGGTTGCAGGGCGAACCGCTCAGCGTGGATACCTTGCTCAAGCATCCCGAGTCCGGCAAACCACGCTTAAGCATCTGCAGCATTGCGCATCTCAATGATGCTGAGCGGATGTTTTTTGTCTCGCTGCTGCTCAACCAATTCATCACTTGGATGCGGCGGCAACCGGGCACGGGTCAGTTGCGGGCATTGTTGTATTTCGATGAGATCGCAGGCTATCTACCGCCTCACCCGGCGAATCCGCCCTCTAAACAATTGTTCATGACCTTGTTGAAGCAGGGACGCGCTTTCGGCACTGCGGCCATGCTGGTGACTCAGAATCCGGTGGATCTCGATTATAAAGCACTTTCGAATTGCGGCACCTGGTTATTGGGAAAATTGCAGACCGATCAGGATAAAGAACGTGTCCTCGACGGATTGCAAGGGGCTTCCGGTGAGGCGGGCAAATCCATGGACCGTCGGACATTGGATGCGCTGCTTTCGCAATTGCGCCAGCGGGTGTTCCTTCTTCACAACGTGCACTCCGATGCACCGGCTGTGATCCATTCGCGATGGGTGATGTCGTATCTTGCAGGTCCGATGACACGCGAGCAACTTCGCGCATTCCATCAGGCTCCTGCTGTTCAGAGCGCACCCGATGCGACCGGTTCGCTGGAAGATTTCATTGGCGAAGGCGGCGGAGAGGATCTTCTGAATGTGGCTCCGGCTCTTCCTCGTGGACTGAGTTCGGTGTTTGCACAGGACTCGGGTGACACGCTGGAGCCATGGTTGTTTTTCCGGGCGAACGTGACCTATCGTGACCGGGCGGGAGGACCCGTCAGTTCGGTTTTCCTCACGAAACTCCTTGAGGTCAATGAATCGACGCAGGCGCTTCATTGGGCCCAAAGCAACGTGCTCGATGGAGGAGTGACCTTGGGGGAGCATGCACCGCAAGGGGTTAAGTTCAGAACCCTTCCCGCAATGCTGCAAAATGTGGACGGGCTCAAGCAACTGGGTCAATCCATCAGCGATCACATCGTGGCGGAGCATACCATGGAGGTTGCTGAGATTCCCGGCCTCAAGCTGCGCGCATCCGTCGCTGAAACTGCGGAGGATTTCGCAGA
>JBGTCP010000319.1:0-7420 GCA_041748815.1 Chthoniobacterales bacterium | reverse complement strand
GTTCACGGCACCAGTCTCAATCACACCCTTGATCAACCGTGACAGTTTTCATGGCGGGATTAACCCACTTCACTATTTAAAGGTTAAGGGCGCAGCGTAACAGGCTCTACGGACACAGTAGATGCTGTGACCTCTACGCCTCTTCGCGATGGCGCTGGTGGATGGCTGCGAACTTGTCCTCCACCTGCGCGAGCAGGCGGGCAGCCAATGAAGCATCGGGGAGGCGTTGGAAGACTTCGTTGAGGAAGCCATTCACCATAAGACGTTTTGCGGCGATTTCGGAAATGCCGCGTGCTTTGAGGTAAAACATTTCCTCATCGCTGATGTTTCCGGTCGTCGAGCCGTGGCTGCATTTCACGTCATCGGCGAGGATTTCGAGACCGGGCATGGAATCGGACTCCGCTTCGTCGCTCAAGACGAGGCTGCGATTGGTCTGATAGGCATCGGTCTGATGAGCACCTTTTTCCACGCGGATGATTCCGGAAAAAATCGCCTGCGATTGATCGTCGAGGGCGTTTTTGTAGAGCAGATCGCTGGTCGTCCCGCGTGCGCCATGATCCTGCGCGGTGCGGAGATCGAAACGTTGTGTGCGATCGGCCACCGTGACTGCGAGCATATCGCTGCGGGATCCAGTGCCAGCCATGCGGCTGCGGCTTTCGACGCGGGCGTAAGCGCCGCCGAGATTGAGGTTGAGGCTGGTGACCGCTCCGTCTTTTTCGACAACCGTTGAGTTGATCTGGATGGCGAGCACTTCCTCATTCCATTGCTGGCTGCAAATGTAAGTTACGTTTGCGCCCTCGCCTATGTGCAGGTCGTTCACACCACAAGCAAAGCCAGCATGGTGGGAATCGGTGGATCGGAAGCTCTCAATGAGCGTGACTTTGCTTTGTGGCTCAGCGACAATCAGCGTGTGCGGGAAGACCGAGGCATTCGCGCCATCGATCCAGTGAAAAACCTCCAGCGGCAGCTCCACTTCCACACCCTTCGGCACAAAAAGGAAGGTGCCGGATGCGAGAATGGACTTATGCAGAGCGGCAAATTTTTCGGAGCCCAGACGCACGCTTTGCGTCATGAAATATTGCTGCACCAGATTGGCATGCGTTTGCACAGCCTCGTCGAGGGGGCAAAAAACCACGCCCTTGGACTGGAGCGATTCCGCAATTTTTGCATGACTGAGGTTAAATCCATTTCCAAAGACCATCCTGCCGGCGTGTGCTTCGGCAGAGTCCGAAAGCGCGATCAACTCATCTGCTTTTTCGGCGTCGGGACGCTGCGGCGCGAAATAGCTGGTGAGATCCAATGCCTTGATTTGCGAGAAGCGCCATGCCTCATCGGTGCGCACGGGCATTGGCAATCCTTCGAACTCCTGCCACGCAGCATTCTGCTGAGCGGCAAACCAGTCCTGCAACGCGGGGTCGGTGGGATGTGGTCCATTGAGCAGCAAAGGAGCGGTCCCGGGCAATGTTTCCGGGATCGGCGAATCAAGCACTTCTGTCATAATTTTTTTTAGATCAACTCGCTTAACCCACAGAGCCTTCCATCTCAAGGTCGATGAGACGCTTGAGCTCGACGCTGTATTCCATCGGGAACTGGCGCACCAGATCGTTCACAAATCCATTCACGCTCAAGCTCATGGCTTGGCCTTCGGTAAGTCCGCGCTGTTGCATGTAAAAAATCTGATCCGCACTTACCTGGCTTACACTCGCTTCATGCTGCACGGAGTTTTTGGAGCCACGCACAGTGATGGCCGGGTAAGTGTCGGTGCGGCTCGTGGGATTGATGAGCAGCGCGTCGCACTCGGTGTTGTTTTTGCAGCCTTTGAGGTGCTTGGGGATGTGGACGAGTCCACGATAAGTCGCGCGGCCTTTGCCAACGCTGATGGATTTGGAAACCACATTGCTGGTCGTCTCGTCTGCGGCGTGCACCATTTTTGCACCGGTGTCCTGATGTTGTCCGTCGCCGGCGAGCGCAATGGAAATCACTTCGCCACGGGCTTTGCGGCCTTTCATGACGACACCGGGGTATTTCATGGTGAGGCGGGAGCCGATGTTGCAATCGATCCACTTCACTTCCGCTTCCTCGTGGGCAATGGCTCGCTTGGTCACGAGGTTGAAAACGTTCGGACTCCAGTTTTGCACGGTCACGTATTGAATCTTAGCGCCTTTCATGGCTACGAGTTCCACAACCGCGCTGTGCAAGGTGGTCGTCTCAAATTTCGGAGCCGTGCAGCCCTCCATGTACATCACTTCGGAGCCTTCGTCGGCAATGATGAGCGTCCGCTCAAACTGGCCGAAGTTTTCGGCGTTGATGCGGAAGTATGCCTGGAGTGGATGTTTCACTTTCACGCCGGGCGGCACATAAATGAAGCTGCCGCCGCTAAAAACCGCGCTGTTGAGAGCGCTGAATTTATTGTCACCTGTCGGGATCACTTTGCCAAACCACTTGCGGAAGATCTCCGGGTGTTCTTTGAGCCCATCGGTGCTTCCCATGAAAATGACGCCCTGATCGGACACCGCTTTTTTGATGTTGGAATACACCGCTTCGCTGTCGAACTGCGCTTCCACGCCGGCGAGGAATTTGCGCTCCTGCTCGGGGATGCCGAGACGCTCGAAAGTGTCCTTCATATCCTGAGGCACTTCATCCCAACTGCGGGTCGGCTTGTTACCGGAGGATAGGTAATAGCGGATTTTGTCGAAGTTGATCGCGTTGAGATCATCGGTCGCCCAATGCGTGGGCATCGGCTTGCTTTGAAATACCTTCAGCGCTTTCAGGCGGAATTCGCGGATCCACTCCGGCTCTTCTTTGACGTCGGCGATGTAATGGACTGTTTTTTCGCTGAGTCCATAGCCAGCGTCGCGTGTGTGCTTCTCCGGGTAATTGAAGTAGCCTTGGCTCCGGTCGATATCGATAGTGGTCGTTTCTGTGCTCATGGTGTGTTGCTTTCGGGTTATGCGGTGGCGAAGCTACTCTCCTCCTTGAGGAAGTCGTAGCCTTTTTCTTCGAGTTCGTAGGCAAGTTCTTTGCCGCCGCTGGTGACGATGCGCCCGTTCATCATGACATGCACGAAGTCCGGCACGATGTAATCGAGCAGGCGCTGGTAGTGAGTGATTAAAAGGATGCCGAGTGCAGGTCCGCGCAGACGATTCACTCCTTTGGAAACAATTTTGAGTGCATCAATGTCGAGGCCGGAATCGGTCTCATCGAGCACGCCATACAGCGGACGCAACATGGACATCTGTAAAATTTCGCAGCGCTTCTTTTCGCCGCCGGAGAATGATTCATTGACCGAGCGGGCAGTGAATTCACGCGGGATTTCGAGCGCGTCCATTTCCTCGTAAAGTTTGCCGTAATACTCCGTGGCTTCGAGTTCTTCATCATCGCCAAGGCGGGCCTGCATTGCGGCACGCAAGAAGTTCGCGATACTCACGCCGGGGATTTCGCTGGGATATTGGAACGCAAGGAATAGTCCGGCGCGGGCGCGCTCATCGGGCTCCATTTCGAGAATATTCTGCCCATCCATGATCACTTCGCCGGAGGTCACAACATAGTCGGGATGACCTGCGAGCACTTTGGCGAGCGTGCTTTTGCCCGAGCCGTTGGGGCCCATGATGGCATGCACTTCTCCACGCTTAATCTCCAGACTGAGGCCTTTCACGATCTCGAGATCGTCAACAGTTGCGTGCAGGTCATTAATAATCAGTGAATTCATAGTGGATCGGGATCGTTCTTCAAAAAATCGGTAGAGCACAGGCCAAATCTCGGCCTTAGTGCGAGATGAGAAGATGCTTCAGGTGCTTGAGCTTATCAAGAATTATTCTAAATAACGATTTTCCCTGACCGTCGGATGCGGGTTCGGGCGGCTGTTAGTAATTCCATTTTTATCTCGGGCTGTGTGCTGCGGGGCCCATGTCGTTTCTCTCCCGGAAATTCAGGTTTATAGTGTGAGTATGGCCCCGATGCGTGAAGCGCGGTGGCAACGCCATTTTTCATCGGGCATGGTGTGGCACACATCCCCACAGAAAAACCCCTCACCTGCGGGCAGATGAGGGGTTGATCGAAATTTTCTTTCGCCGGATCCGGCGGGGTGATGCTGGCTCAGACCTCGACGGTCAGCACTTGCTTGCCGTGGTAATATCCGCAGGAAGGGCAGACGACGTGCGAGAGTGTGCGGGAGCCGCATTGCTGGCAGTTCACGAGGTTGGGCGCGTGCCAACGGTTCGCAGCCTGGCGCGTGCGCTGCTTCATCTTGGAGACTTTTCTTTTTGGAACTGGCATGGCAGTGGGATCGGTTTGGGATTAATTAGGGTACTTTTAAATTATCGAGCACGTTCCATTCACCACGGCCACCGGAGGACTCGCTTTCAGGAGCGGATTCCTCGAGAATGGCCTTGGCTGGACAAGCCCGGCTTCCATCCCAGTCGCAGTGCGGATGGGCCGGAAGGGTGAGCAAAATGTCCTCTCTGCAATGCGGTGTCAAGTCAAACGTTGCAGCATCCGCAACTTCTTCCTGCAGGGCAAAATCCGGCACTTCCGCTTCATATTCAAACTCCTCCAGGCATCGCACACAGATGCACTTGAACTGCATGGTCAATGTGCCAGTGGCAAAAATGCCGCCCTCCGACATGCCAAGAGTGAGGTCGTAGTTTAAAGGCGAGACCGGTTGCACCAGTTCGTTGGGCGGCAAATCCAATGCCACCGCCTCCAATTCCCCCGCCAGATGCTCGCCATCCTCGCCGATTTCATGGATATGGACTTTCATAGCACTTCCAGTATGCGCACGGATGCGCTGCGATGCATGCTTATTTTGCAGAACCGTGGAAGATTTTTTCGAGCGCTTTTCCCACGCACTCCGGCACAAATGCCGACACCGAACCCCCGAGCCGTGCGATTTCTTTCACGATGCGCGAGCTGATGTATGTGTATTCCTCCTTGGGCATCAAAAACATCGTCTCAATCGTTGGATCGAGTTTGCGATTCATCAGCGCCATTTGAAATTCAAATTCAAAATCCGAAATCGCGCGGAGTCCACGGATTACCGCCACTGCCTTGCGCTTTTTTGCATACTCAACGAGCAATCCTTGAAATGCCACGACCGAGACATTTCCGAGAGCATCCGGCAGCGACTGTTCAATCAGCCGCACCCGCTCCTGGATTTCGAAGGTGGCGCTCTTGGAGTTATTATGCGCCACGCCCACCACCACCTCATCAAACAAATTAGATGCCCGCTCGATCACATCAAGATGCCCGTTAGTGAGCGGATCAAAACTGCCGGGATAAATCGCAAGGCGGTGGTTCTTAGTGTTCATATGTTGGGGCGCAGGGGTTACCCTATCAGATCGCATGGCAAAGGTGGTAGAATTTCATGCGTGAAATGCGGATTGCCACTGGTTGCAATAAGGGTTTGAATGATGAGTCCAACGTCCCCTCGATCTAGAATTTGCCAGAAACTAGCGCTTGCGTGAAGGCAACTTTTATTAAATCATCAAGATCTACAAAAAAGTTTGTATCCAGTTTTGCGTCCGGCAGCGTACTCAAGAATAGATAATATGAAGCCAGAAACCGAAATAAACGCCACACTCTATGTACTCGGAGCCCTGACCGAATCCGAAACCATTGACTTCGAGCGCACCATGAAGCGCGACGAGCCATTACGCGCCCTGGTGGCAGATCTCTCAGATGCTCTCGCGGAACATCACACCGCCACCGAGTTGCCAGCCATCCGCCCACCGCAGGGACTCAAAAACACGATCATCGAGAGCATTGATTTCGAATCCAGCTCGCTCATTAGCGCGTTTCAATTGGAGAATGATGAAGGCTTCGTTGTGACGGGCCCGGACCTCAAGATTCGTTGGGTCAACCCTGCCTTCTCCCGCATGTGCGGATACACATTACACGAGCTTAAAAACAAAAAGCCCGGTCACGTTCTCCAAGGCCCACTAACCGATGAAGCTGCTGTCCAGCGCTTGCGTGCGGCCATCAAAGCCAATGCGTCATGTCGCGAGGAGCTCGTCAACTACCACAAAGACGGCACGCCCTACTGGGTTTCCCTCTCGCTGTCCCCAGTGTTTGATGAACACCAGCAACTCCGCTCATACATTTCCATTGAGCGCGAGATCTCCGACCGCTCGAAGGAACTCGAATACGCCTGAGGACTTTCCCCGCTTTCTCCAGCTTCGCGGGGATTGATTACTCGGGAGCTGACATGTCCATCAAGCCCTTGGCCGGGCTGCAAATCGCATGCGCAGAATCCGGGTCACAACCGTTCGATGTCCAGCCTCCGAAGGGCAAGTTCTGGACGAGGCAGTCCTTGCACGAATGGTTGGAAAACCACGTGAAATCGCAACCGGGCTGTTTGATTGGCATTGACCTGGGATTGGGATTCCCCCTCGCATACCACGAAAAATTCGGACTCTGTGGTGACTACTCAGAGTTCCTTTCCGACTTTCATCACCACTGGCCCGCAAATCGACCTGATGTCACTGTGGAGTCCTTGAGGCATGGCAACCCGCGCCTCGGAGACCCTGCATGGATGCGGCTCACCGATCGCTGGACCTCCTCCGCTACGTCAGTTTTCCGCATGCAGGGCCAAGGGTGTGTTGGCAAATCCACCCATGCCGGACTCCCATGGCTCGCGCAACTGCGCGCAAACATGGGCCGTCGATTACATTTCTGGCCATTCGATGGATGGACACCCGAGCCGGGCGTTTCCGTCATAGTTGAAGTTTACCCTTCGCTCTGGAGCCGCAGACTTCCCCGCGAATCCCGGAATTCCCACGAGCAGGATGCCTACGTCGTCGCCTCATGGCTCCAGCGCTCGGCATCCAACGGAATGCTCACGCAGTTCTTCAATCCACCGCTGACACCAGAAGAGAAAGCTCAAGCCAAGGTCGAGGGTTGGATTCTGGGAGTGCTGTAGTTTGCTCCACCGCTTCGCAACAACATTCCACAATTCCAGGCATTTGATAATGCCGAAGGCATCTTAGCCACAGGAGCCGGGGGTCGAGCGTAGCGATACCCCCGGGAACCTCCCTCCTCCGTCGTGGATCCCGAAGGGATCACAGCCATCCACCGCCTACAAAGTATGAACATCGGTGCTCAACCTGCTGCCACCCTCATCAGGGCGGGGATGATTTCTTTGACGCTGCGCCATGAAGCGCTGGAGGCGCACAGGAATGTCCGCCCTCCTTTCAGCAACCACGTTAGCACCTTTCGGACCACGAATCAGGTATGCACAAACATTTTAACTAAGGCGGCTGTTCAGGATGAGAAACCGCTGCCTGGGATGGATGACTGATACAGCTGTTTTCGCACTCACGGGCGCTTCGCCCTCATCAAATACCTGATCAAATCCAACAATCCGGAGTACCGAAAATTTGGATCCGCGTAATGGTGCAGGACATAAAACGCAAAATAGTAAAAC
>JBGTCP010000318.1:0-9941 GCA_041748815.1 Chthoniobacterales bacterium | reverse complement strand
TGAGCGGATCACCAAGGAGGACGTGCTGGCATATTTAAATTCCAAGTCCAAAACCAGCGGGGAAGCACAAGAGCGGGAGCAATCCGCTGTGGCGGATGATTTCGCCCCTCGCACACTGGCGACTCAAGCCAGCGAGACGGTGGCCATCACCACCCGCAAGCGACTTTCGCCGCTGCGTCAAAAGATCGCGAAAGCACTCGTCAACGTGCAACAGGAGGCTGCAATTCTCACCACTTTCAATGAATGCGATATGACCGCAATCAAGGAAGCCCGCACACGCATGCAGGAGAGCTTCCAGCGGCGCCATGGTATCAAGTTGGGATTTATGTCCTTTTTCATCAAAGCTGTGGTCAACGCGCTGAGGGAGGTCCCATCGATTAACGGACGCATTGAAGGAGATGAATTTGTCCAAAATCATTTTTATGACATTGGAGTGGCAGTTGGGACGGATCGAGGTCTCATGGTGCCGGTGGTGCGCGACGCCGATAAAAAATCCTTCTCGCAACTGGAAAGCGATCTCGCGGGATATGCTCAAAAAGCGCGTGACGGAAAAATCGGCCTTGATGATTTGCGGGGCGGCGTCTTTACCATCTCGAATGGCGGGGTTTATGGCTCATTATTGAGCACTCCAATTTTAAATCCTCCGCAATCCGGTATTCTCGGGATGCATACGATTCAGGACCGGCCGGTAGCCATCAACGGCGAAGTGCAGATCCGTCCGATGATGTACCTGGCGTTGAGCTACGATCATCGTGTGGTCGATGGCAAAGAAGCGGTCACATTTCTCGTTACGGTGAAGAACGCCATCGAGGATCCGATGCAGCTCATCTTGTAAATTCGAAATATCCCAGCCGGGCTGCATTAAATTTGCTTGACTATCTTATAGGCCATTATACTAGTGCTCACTTATGGCAGTAATTAAACAAACCACATTGGATCAGATCGCAGCAATTGAAAAAGAAGCTGCAGAGAAGATAGACGCCCTCAGACAATCCGCAGTCTCCGAACTCGCAAAACGATTGGCTGAGGCCAAAGCGGTGGTCAAATCGCTTGAAGCAGAGTATGAATCCATCACTGGCAAAACCATTCACGGCAACAAAGCAGGCGGTACCCGCCGTCGCCTCAATAAAGACGAACAAGCCGCTTTAGAGATGAACCTTCGGGCCATTCTAAAGAGCAAAAGCAATGGCCTTAAAATGAGCGATCTTTCAAAAGCCACGGGTGAATCCGTTTCGGCCGTGAAACGAGCGCTTAGCCGTATTCCGTACAAGACCACTGGTTCGAAAGCAACCACGTTGTACTTCAGCAAGTAACCCCCAAACTTATTCGTTTGTGAGCCCCTTTTGCCAACCGGCAGAAGGGGCTTTTTTTGTGAACGGTTTCGTGCAGTCACGTTTATGAGTAAAAAGTTTGGCCTGTTCATGAAGGATGTTTTATTTCACCATTGAATCAGTGGACGGTGAGATAAAATATTTAGAACACGCGGGATATGGTCGGTTTGCTTATCGCACATGGGGAGGAACTGAATCTTCCTCTGGGACTTTATTTTTATTACATGGCCTTGGCGAACATGGCGGACGATGGGAATGGATATCGCGGTGGTTTGCGATGAAAGGCTGGCATTGCGTAGTGCCTGACCATTTTGGCCACGGCTTGAGTGCCGGTCGTCGCTGCCACATCAACCGCTTCGAAGATTGGAGTGATCAGATTGTCCGGCTAAGGTCACTCCAACCTCAAACTTCGAAGCCGACCTTTCTCTTTGGTCATAGCCTTGGCGGACTAATTGGAATGCATGCGGTTGTAAGATCACAGGAACTTTGGAATGGATGCGTATTCTCCGCGCCTTGGCTTCAACTTGCTCTCGAAGGGCGCAATTTCGAAAAACAGCTGGCGGGTATTGCCTCGCGCTGGTTTCCCACTCTGTCGTTTCCCACCGGCTTGCGCGAAGACCAAATGGCCGATGAACTGCTGGTCGCTTTGAAAAAGCAGCGGGATGCCTTGATGCATAAACGCATAACTGCACTGGCATATGTTGAAATCCTGGATGCATCCAGGCGAATCTTGAAGCAGGCACATGAATTCCAACTGCCCTGCCTCCTCACTCATGGTGAAACTGACCCGGTGATGAACGTGGCAGGATCGCAGGCATGGTTGAGGCAATGCGGATCCAGCGAAAAAAGTTTGCACATTTTTGAAGGCGAGAAGCACGAACCTCACCACGGCCGGCAACGCGAGTCCGCATTAGAGGTGATTCACGAGTGGCTGCAGCTTCGTTCGTAATTCCGTTGCTGAACTCCAGCGGATTGATCTAGGATGGTTGGATGGTTTCGCTCTCCATCGCCTATGTGGTGCTTTCGTGGGCTGTGCGGATTGCGCTGGCTATCGAAATCACCGGCAAACGCTGGCAAGCCGGGTCGGTCGCTGCCTGGTTGTTTGTCATTTTTCTGCAACCCTGGATTGGACTCGCTCTTTACGTGATGTTCGGGCGTGAAACTCTCTCAAAGAGTCGCATCGACCGACGCGCTGAACTTTACAAATCGGTGGACCGGCTTGTCGCACGGTTTAATGAAAACTGCCCTGTCACACGCCCCGGACTTTATCCCGAGCAGGCCTCCCTGGTTCAACTTGCGGAGCAACTCGGCAACCTGCCGATCCTCGGGGGCAATGCCATCGATCTCATGATTGATACCAATGAGGTGGTCGATCACATCGTGCGCGACATCGATGCGGCGAAGCATCACGTGCACATGTTGTTTTATATTTTTGCAGCAGATGCCACGGGTCTCAAAGTGCTCAAAGCGCTGGAACGTGCGTCCCAACGCGGAGTGCAATGCAGATTGCTGGTGGATGGCGTGGGTTCACGTCGTATGAGCAAAATGTGGAGATCGCGCATCCTGCAAAGCGGCATCGAGTTCGGCGTCGCATTGCCCGTGGGTGTGGTGCGCAGTCTTTTTGCTCGGGTCGATCTGCGCAATCATCGTAAGGTGGTCGTCATCGACGGTGAGGTGGGTTACACGGGCTCGCAAAATATTGTGGATGCGGATTACGGGCATGGAAATCTAGCGTGGTACGATCTCATGGCGCGCATCCTCGGTCCTGGTGTCCTGCAGCTTCAAGCCGTATTTGTGAGCGACTGGTATTTGGAAACCGGCGTTTTTTTGGACGACGCAACGCACTTCCCGATGCAACCGGTCAGCGGAGATGTGCAACTCCAGGTGCTGCCCAGCGGACCGACGTATCCGGTAGAAAACTACCAGCGAATGGTGGTGCACGCACTGCATGTCGCTCAGCGCAATGTCACCATCACTTCACCGTATTTCATTCCCGACGACGCATTTCTCCAGGCTATGCAGACTGCCACATTGCGCGGAGTCGATGTCGTCCTCATCCTCCCTGAGCATAGCGACCAGTTTATCGTCGGCAACGCATCGCGTGCCTACTACGACCAGCTGCTCGAAATGGGAGTGAGGCTGTGCCTTTTCACCAATGGCCTCCTGCATTCAAAAACCATGGCCGTGGACGAAGACCTCGCGTTCCTGGGCAGCAGTAACTTTGACATCCGTTCATTTGCCCTCAATTACGAAATCAATCTCGTGCTCTACGGCCCAACGTCCAACTCCGTTCTTCGCAAGGAACACCAGAAATATCTCGACGATTCCTACCAGCTCACCGTGGACCAATGGGATTCACGCCCGCGCTACTGCCGCCGCATCGAGAATCTCACCCGCCTCTTCAGCCCTATTCTCTGAGCCTGCTCAAAGCTTGCGATCAATGGCGAGATAGCTGCGTGAGCTTACTTTTTTTGTCGCAGGATCCACAGACTCCACGCGCATCTCCTTGAGCATCCACTGGCCATCGATCCGCTGACCCGATACCACACGGAAACGCTTAGTGATCGCGCCGTCCCAGTTGTAAGCATACATCTGCATAAGCGTGCCGGTTTCCTGATCGACCCACACATTGACAGCCGCATAATGCGTATCCGAGCGCGGAGCACGCAGTGTGATTTTATGTGTGCGACGGGGTCCAACCTGATGTTCGCCATCATATTTTGCGTCGCGCCAATAGAGGAACCACAGCGAAAGATCTTCCAGTGTGATATCGGTATTGCGCACGGGTTCGCCGAGATCTTTCCGGGCAACCGGTTGAAAATTTCCACCCACGCTACGCAGCAATCGTGAGCCATCGCTGGAAAATTCCATCCGCATTGCCTCAGTGGGATTCTCGAAAGCATATGTCACCGAACCCTGACGCACTTCCAGCCGGAATGGGTCATTGCTGGCACCGCTCCGCAGGGTGGCAGCAAAGTCAGCCTGCCCACTGAATGCCCCCATCCGGACAGGCTCCAGCAGCGCATGCGGATCCAGAGCCTGCGCCTGCAAGGAGAAGGGCGAGAATGAAAGCCCCACAATTGGGAGGGCAAAAATACGAAAGATGAAATTTTTATACTGCATGATCATGAATGAACGGGGAGAGCCATGGCGTTATTCAGCTGCCGTGTCATGACTTGCCAAACTTCCGCTCAAGTTCCGAGAAAGAAATTTGGATCAGCGTGGGTCGTCCGCGTGGACAACAATACGGCAATTCGCAGGAAAACAAATCCTTGAGCAGATCGCGGACTGCGGATTCCGACTGCGGGGACTCGTCCCACGTGGCGTGGCGGCAGACCTGTTGAATGAGCGCCTCCTCCTCCATGCGCGTGCGCGCGGTGCGTTTATCGGAGGAACCAATGTCATCAATGATCCGCCGGACCAGTGTGGCCGGCTCGGCGGATTGCAGCCATTGGGGTAAACTTTCAAGTTTGAAAGTATCGGGGCCGAACGCATCCAGCCCGATGCCAAGGCGCTGCAACAATGGCAGGTTTGAGCGCACCCAATCCGCATCACGTGGCGGCAACGTGAGCACGGGCGTGATAAGCAGACGCTGTTGCGCGGGCGGTTCATCACTTAAAGAACTGCGCAGTTTTTCAAAGAGGATGCGCTCGCGAGCGGCACGCTGGTCGAGCAAAACAAGCCCCTCCTCGCTTTCCATCAGGGCATGGTTTTTTCGTAAGAAGCCAATAAACCTCCGGCCTGTGAGCGGATGTTCTGTCTCCGGTGCAGCCGTTGGCGGGGCCGGTTGCTTTGCAGGCATCTCCGGCAGGATGGGTTGCGACGGCCTCGGCACTGCAAGATGCGTGGGAGCAGGAGGAAGCGGTGAAGCAACTGGCGCAGAAACTTGAAGCATCGGTGTTTTCTGCGGCACCGCGTGACGCAGAGGCTCAGGAGCAGCTGGCGCTGCGGGAGTCTTGCTGCGCGGGATGAGTGTGCGGCGGATGCTTTCGGCAACGGCACTTTGCACAGCGGTATGGCGATGAAACCGTATTTCGCGCTTCGCAGGATGCACGTTCACGTCTACTTCCTCCATCGGGACATCCAGGAAAAGATAGACCACTGGATATTGTCCCCGCTGCAATGCCGTATGATACCCTTCGCGCAACCCGTGCAGGATGGCAGAGTTTTCCACCGCCCGTCCGTTCACAAAACAATGCGTTTGCGCACGCGTGCTCCGCGTCACCCCCGGCTTGCCAATAAATCCGCTCACCCGTGCCGCATCATGCCAGGCATCCTCAACAGGGATCAGTTCATCCAGCATCGCCCGCCCGGCAAGATCGCGAATCCTTCCGCCCAGCGTGTCCGAAATCGGAAGCTGGAATACCAACCGGTTATCCCGCAAATACGTGATCCCCACTGAAGGATGAGCCAGCGCGATGAGCTGCAACTGATGATCCACATGACTGGCCTCCGTACTTTCCGTGCGCAAAAATTTCCGCCGCGCGGGGAGGTTATAAAACAACGATCTCACTTCAATACGCGTGCCCGGCGCATCCCCGCCATCCTGGATCGATTCCACCTTCCCGCCCGCAATCCGGATCTCCGTGCCTGCAATCGCTTCTGCTTCACGCGTGGATAGCAAAAATCGCGACACACTCGCGATGCTGGGCAGTGCCTCACCGCGAAAACCCAGAGTTGAGATGGCGGCGAGATCGTGACCGCTTCGGATCTTGCTTGTGGCATGCCGCTGGATTGCGAGCTCTGCATCCTCGCGGCTCATGCCGGTGCCATTGTCCACCACCCGCATGAGTGCGATTCCTCCGCGATCCGCCTGCACCTCGATGCGGGTGGCATTCGCATCGATACTGTTTTCCACGAGTTCCTTGATGACCGAGGCTGGACGTTCCACGACCTCACCCGCAGCCACCTGGCTGGCTACTTCATCGGGCAAAAGCTGAACGCGTGGCATAGTGTGGAAGGCGTGATTTGCAGAGGGGATGCTTCTTATTTGCTCTTGAAAATCGCCCTCCTGCCCTTAGGCTGCGGAAAGAATGATCAATCTTACGGACAATGCAGTCAATCATCTTCGCAGTCTTGCCGCTGGCCGTGACGCCGCGGATGCGAAGCCTTTGCGCATTGCCGTCGAGCGCGGCGGATGCGCAGGACTTCAATACGCGATGAGCTTCAGCGCACCGCAAACGGGTGACCAACCTATCGAACGCGACGGCGTGACAGTCTTTGTAGCACCCGATGCTGCCGAGCTGATGCGGGGCTCAGTCATCGATTATTACGATGGACTGACGGGAGCAGGCTTTAAGATTCAAAATCCTAACGCAGTGCGCAGCTGTGGATGCGGCACGTCGTTTGAAGCAAACTGATCCGCCCTGATTGCATGAAAGATGATCTGTTTTCTGATGCCGCCTATGACGATGAGTACCGCTCGAGCGGTCGCGACTACTTATTCATCTGGACGGTGGGGATCCTTCTATTAACAGGCCTGGCGGTTGCAAGCTGGGTGGCTAGTTTCCACATCTTCGGGCATCCAGAAGAACCCTTCAGCTACGAGATTCTTCAGAAACTCAATAAAATTGATCCTCCGAAACAATTTGAGCTGGTTGCCGCCCCGCGCGGTGAATTTCTACCCCCGCAACGCCTTTACGAGCGCTACAGCGGACTACCCGACCACGAAATCGATGAACTCAACCGCGTGTTCGTACGCAATTTCATCCGCAACTACCGCGGCGTGAATGAACGTGTGCCATACGTCATTGGTGACTTTAATATCCTCGAAACTTACGTTCTTTCAGAGTCCAATATGTTCCAGTCGGGCGTCGTGGCGCTTGCGCAGTCCACCGATTTTCCGGCCGTGATGATCGAGCATGTTTACACCGCAGAGCCCGATTCTGTTCCGATCCTCCAGCGCATCCTGCAAACAGGGTTGGACATTCAGCTGAAACGCACCGTCGACCTCTCCTCGATCCTGCACATTAATCGACTCGATGACGGTCGCATCATCTTCACATTGGTCCCCTTACAATATGGAAGCTATGCATTGAGCGAGAGCGTTGCCAACGTGCGGCTAAGTCCTCCTACCCAACTCAATCTTGAAGCCGGTTGGCCGGTGATCGATGCGGTCTCGCGACAGGCAGCTGAAGAAAAATACCTCACCTATCGCCGGAGCGCCGGCCTCGATGATCTCATTGTCCGCATCCCGGATGGAACCGCACCTGTAGAAAGAGATCCCTCAGCGCCTACCATTCCGGTATTTGCTTCATCGACTCCCCCACCGACGCCTGGACCCGCTCCTGAAATCCGCCCGGCCATACCTGTGTTGTCACCATCCCGGCCCGTTGTCGCCGAAGCAACTCCAGCTCCCACGCCGCCCGCACCGCTATTGATCCCCGAGCTTGCAGCAGCGACTCCACCGCCCACACCCGCACCAGCACCGGAGTCCACCCCGCCTCCTATGATCGCAGCAGCAACTCCAGCTGAGTCCGCTGTCCTGCAGCCATTTTTACAAACCACTCCGGCGCCCACCCCGGCACCCGCGATTACTGCGGCAAATAGTAGCTGGCGCACTTATCAACCCGGTCAGATGCCAAGGGGGCGTTTGCTTAACACACCGGATGCTACCCGCCTCGCGGATCAAGGGCCACCCTCCGAGACGCTTTACCTTCAAGGCAGTTTCACTGTGACCGCAGCCCGCGGCAACACCGCGATCCTCCGCCCGCGGGGCGGCGTCTTGTCAGGAATGGGCGGACGTGAAGTACGCATCATCGTGGAATTTCCTACATCTGGCGGAGCCCCCGAAGAAGGAGCTTCCGTCAGCCGTGCTTCCGATCGCCCGTTCCAGATCACAGACGTGCGCAAAGGTTCCGATGGCCAACTCAATATCTACGTGCGCGAGATCACAAGTCCTTGATATCAACTTACTTGATATAAAGCTAACTCAGCTTTCTTAATCGTCGCGTGTCTTAAAATTTTTATATCGATGTGTAAAAATTCGTTGACAATCCAGTGGAAAAAATCACCTAATGCGCTCGATGGTAAGCATCATCGTATTTAAAAAATTTATCTGCCACTGCAGACTGAGAGGGGGTGTAATAGATGCCCAGTAAAAAAGCGACCCCAGCCAAAAAAGCACCTGCTAAAAAAGTAGCCGCGAAGAAAGCTCCGGCCAAGAAGGCTCCAGCTAAAAAAGCTCCTGCTAAGAAAGCTCCGGCCAAGAAAGCAGTAGCCAAGAAGGCTCCAGCAAAGAAAGCTCCTGCTAAAAAGGCCCCGGCCAAGAAAGCAGCAAAAAAGAAATAACACACAAAGCTCCGCGTTTAACGCAGTCTGCTTTAAAACCTTAACAGCCCGGATCGCACACAAGTGCATCCGGGCTTTCCTTTTATTCCGCTAAGCTCATCACAGTCGTGCGTCACACAATGCTTGAGCTGATGCGTCACGTTTCTTTAATCTGCGGCAGTGCGAAAACCTCCAAAATTTAATCCTGACCCGTTCACCTACCATCAAGAGATCGAACTTGAAATCACCTCCCTGACCAATGCGGGTGCAGGGCTTGGCCGCGTGGATGGGTGGGTGGTCTTTGTGCCGTTTGCACTGCCCGGCGAACGGGTGCTCGCACGTGTGTTCCGCAACCATAAAAACTATTCCGAAGCGGATCTGGTGAGCGTGCTGAATGCTGCGCCGGAGCGGGTGGAACCTCCATGTCCGCTCTTTGGAAGCTGCGGCGGATGCCAGTACCAACACCTCGAGTATGTCGCACAACTTCGATGGAAACAGCAACAGGTCGCGGAACTCCTGCAACACATGGCGGGACTCGCCGACATGCAGGTCGAGCCGCCCATCCCGTCACCCCGTGAATACGGCTACCGCTCCAAGATCACCCCGCACTTCGAGAAACCCAGGCCCGGTGAAACATTCCCCATTGGATTCCTACGTTTCGGGCGCCGCTTTGAACTCATCGACGTGCCGCGCTGCGAACTCGCCACAGAACGCATCAACGCGGCACTCCCCGAAGTGCGGGCAGACATTCACAACCGGGCTGCGGAATTCCGCAAAGGCGCAACTCTACTTCTGCGCGATTCCGGCACGGAAGTTTACAATGATCCTGCGGATATCATTACCGAGCAGGTGGGAGCTGTGAGATTGCAATTCCCCGCAGGTGTGTTTTTTCAGAATAATCCCTTCATCCTTCCCTTGCTCACTAGCTACGTGATCGGTCAGGCGAAGGCAAAGGGCGCGCGCCATTTGGTCGACGCCTATTGCGGGAGCGGACTTTTTGCGCTCTGCGGCGCTGCGGAATTTCAAAAGGTGAAAGGCGTGGAGATCTCGGAAGCTTCCATTGAGTTCGCGAAAAAAAATGCAGAGCTCAATGGCATTACCAATTGTGAATTCATCTGCGCCGATGCTGCTGAGATTTTTCAGGATGTGCAGTTCGTTGGACGGGAGACCGCAGTGATCATCGATCCTCCGAGGCGCGGTTCCGATGAGGCGTTTTTAAACCAGTTGATCGCATTTGGACCCGCTTGTATTGTATACGTCTCATGCAACCCGGCCACACAAGTGCGCGATTTACAGCCACTCATTGCAGCAGGTTACAGGGTGGTGTGCATCCAGCCATTC
>JBGTCP010000317.1:0-3851 GCA_041748815.1 Chthoniobacterales bacterium | reverse complement strand
GAAAAGTTTTGCAGGGTTGATGGTGTACATCTCAACCAGCTTCGCAAAGTCGATGGCTCCGGTTTCCTGGACGAGGATTTTGTTAAAAAGCGCCACTTCAGTTTCGAGGCCGAGAATGCCGAACGGGGCTTGATCGAACTCAACTTCTTTTTCGTAAGGACAATGCGGAGCGTGATCGCTACAGAGGATCGTGATCACGCCGTCGGCCACACCTTGGATGAGCGCATCCACATCGGACTGCGAGCGCAGGGGCGGATTCATCTTGAAATTGGTGTCGAAGGATTGCAGCGATTCATCGGTGAGGGCGATGTGGTGCGGGCAGAGCTCACCGGAAATTGGGACGCCGCGTGCTTGTGCTTCGCGAAGCAATCGCACGCTGCCGCCTGCGCTGAGGTGCTGGCAGTGGATGCGGTGATTGCAAGTCTCGGCAAGCAGGATGTTGCGCATGACAATGAGTTCCTCGCCCGCTGCGGGCCAGCCGGGAAGACCGAGCACGGTGCTCCAGTAGCCTTCGTGCATCACGCCATCGCTTACGAGCGAGTAGTCCTGGCAATGGTCGATGACAGGGACATTGAACATGCGTGCATATTCCACGGCGCGACGCATGAGGCCATGATTTTGAACGCATTGTCCGTCATCGCTGATCGCTACAATACCGCTTTGGACCATGGAACCAATCGGCGCCAGGTGTTCGCCCGCAAGGTCTTTCGTGATTGCACCAACCGGGTAAACGCGCACACAGGCGTCGCGGGCCGCACGCTCCTTGATCCAGGAAATGGTGGCAGTGCTGTCAGCACGGGGTGTGGTGTTCGGCATGCACACGACGGCGGTGAATCCGCCCGCAGCGGCTGCGCGGGTGCCGGTCGCAATGGTTTCCTTGGCGGATTGGCCGGGCTCGCGAAGGTGCACATGGCCGTCGATGAACCCGGGACAAACAACCAGTCCCTTGGCATCGAGTATTTCAGGATTATTGGCTTTCGCAGGATCAGCGATCAGTCCGTCGATGATCGCGATGTCCGCAATTTCGTCGCGGTTGCAGTAGGGATCGAGGATGCGTCCATTGCGAATGAGGAGTGATTTCATAAGTTGGGGACGGGCTGCCCGAGGGTTGGGGATTGACCGGCGCCCACGGTACCGCAGAGGTAAAGGACCGCCATGCGCACGGCGATGCCATTGGTGACCTGGTTCAGGATCACGCTCTGACTGCCATCGGCAATGCCGCTGTCAATTTCCACGCCGCGGTTGATGGGGCCTGGATGCATGATGAGGCAGTCGGGTTTGAGCAAGCCTGCGCGTTTGGCGGTGAGGCCGAAAAGGCTGGTGTATTCGCCGAGTCCGGGGAAATATTCTTTGCGCTGACGCTCATGCTGAATGCGCAAAAGATTGACCACATCAGCGTCAGGAAGGACGGATTCGATATCGTGAGTCACGTCCACACCGATTTCGCGGAAGATCGAGGGAACAAGCGTCTGCGGGCCCACCAGCGTGACCTTTGCGCCGAGCTTGGTGAGTGCCCAAATGTTTGAGCGGGCAACGCGACTAAAAAGAATGTCGCCCACGATAACGACATGCTTGCCGGCAAGGTCGCCACGCAGTTCGCGAATCGTGTAAATGTCCAGCAGTGCCTGGGTCGGATGCTCGTGGGCGCCGTCGCCGGCATTGATGATGCTCGCTGCGATGCGCTCCGAGAGGAATCGCGCTGAACCCGCAGAGCTGTGCCGCAGGACTATAATGTCGGCGCTGAGGGCTTGCAGGTTGAGCGCGGTGTCTTTGAGCGACTCGCCTTTGGTGAGACTGGAGGCTGTGGCTGAGATGTTGAGCACATCCGCGCTGAGGCGGAATGCGGCGACCTCAAACGACGTGCGTGTGCGGGTGCTGGGCTCGACAAAAAAATTGACAAGAGTCCGTCCGCGCAAAGCCGGGACCTTCTTGATTTCGCGGGTGCCGACTTGCTTGAACGCGGTGGCGGTGTCGAGGATGAGAGTGATTTCCTCCGCGCTGAGTTCGCGGATTCCGAGAAGGTCTTTGCGGTTCCAGGCGCTCATGATTTGCGGATGCGGACGGAGTCGGGTTGATCGTCGACCTCGCGGAGGCGCACCATGACGCGTTCGGATCGTGAGGTAGGGAGGTTTTTTCCGACAAAGTCGGGGCGGATGGGAAGCTCACGGTGACCGCGGTCCACGAGGACCGCTAGTTGGATTTTGCCTGGTCGGCCAAACGAGGAAATGGCATCCATAGCGGCGCGCACGGTGCGTCCTGTGTAAAACACATCATCGGTGAGCACGATGGTTTTATTTTCAAGGTCGATGGGAAGATGCGAGGTGTAAACGTGCGGAGGGCGGTTGCGGAGCGGTAGGTCGTCGCGGTGCATGGCAATGTCCACGACGCCAAGCTCGATTTTCACGCCCTCGATTTCCTCGATGTGTGCGATGATGCGCCTGGCAACCTCGGTGCCACGGGAGGGGATCCCGGCAATGACCAAGGATGCAAGGTCAGGGTTCGCTTCGATGATTTCATGAGCAATGCGTCGCAGCGCTTTGCGAATTGTACCTTCGTCGAGGACTAGGACTTCGGCAGGGTCGGGAGATGTGGATGTGGTCATAGTCTGTTCCTTTTTCAACCTCACGGGGTTGATTTAAAAGGTGCATGGGGATTAGCCATGTTTGAATCTTTTTTAGAAGATGCATGGTTGGCGTCAAGCATTGGTTGGCGGCAGGGCTCCTGACTTTTGTTTGTTGCACACCCAAATCCGCCGGAAAAAATCACCGTTTACCGCATGCAAAGGTGTCAATTCAGTCCGGCATTCACGGAAGTTAGCCCGATGTTTCAACGAAATTGCACCGTGCAGCCAAGTCGGTCTTACAATCTTTGTCCCAGCTGGGACAAAGATTGTAAGAAAATGGATCAATGCTTATTTGACAGTTGGTGCTCAAAGTCGCTCATCCGCGTGAAGTGCTTCTTAGGGGTTTTGTTTACAGACGCGTTCGCTTTGGATGCTCGGTGCCCAGAGTTGCTGTTGATCGATTTCTGTTTCTTGACGGGCAGGCATTGTCGCCGCATGTTGCGGACGTGGACTTTGAAGAGCTTTATCAGGAAATTTTAATGGACCATGCGAAGCGTCCGCGGAACCATGGTAAGATTGCCGATGCGCAAGGACACTCGCATGCCGACAATCCACTCTGCGGTGATGAGGTGGATATTTATGTGAATCTGGATGAGTCGGGAGGGATTCAGGACGTCGGGTTTGAGGCTCAGGCTTGCTCGATTTGCACCGCAAGCGCCTCCATCATGTCGCAGAAATTGAAGAAGCTGAATACAGAAGGTGCACTGGATCTTTCGAAACGATTTGTGGACTTGCTGGTGCAAGATGAGGAAGGCGTGGTGCCTAAGGACTTTGGGGATTTGGCAGCGTTGGCCGGAGTGAGGAAATTTCCGATGCGCACGAAATGCGCAACTCTGCCATGGCATGCTTTCGAAGCGGCGCTGGAGAAAGCGCAATCCGGCACGCCGGCAGTGGCTGAGGAGATCTCATAGTATGGCGGAATCATCGACTGCCGCAATTCATGGTGGGATGACGATGCGCGAGATTTTGCGCGTCATGCCGGGTGCGCAGCGGGCGCTATTTAAAGGTTTTCATTTGGGTGGTTGCAGTCAGTGCGGATTTTCTCCTGATGAATCTCTGGAGACGGTTTGCACGCGCAATGAGGGAATTCCGCTGGACGAGGTGATTGCGTATTTAGAAAAGGCGCATGATGCGGATCGGGAAATGCTTATTCATCCGAAAGAGCTTAAGGATGTGATGGAGTCGGGAAGTGCTTATAAGCTGGTCGACATCCGGACACGTGAGGAAT
>JBGTCP010000316.1:0-2043 GCA_041748815.1 Chthoniobacterales bacterium | reverse complement strand
GGTAAGCACTCGCGCCGCTATCATGTGCTGGTGGAAAGGGTTCCCGACTGGGAGGCATTGAAAAATCTGCGGCAGGGTGTGGAGCTGCAAGGTGAGCGGACGTTGCCGTGTAAGGTGAAGATTCTGGATTCGCAGCCGGAGTATCCTGCGCGTGAGCCTCCTGTGAGATATCGCAAATCAGTGCCTGACGTGTGGATTGAGTTGGAGTTGCTGGAGGGACGGAATCGACAGGTTCGAAAAATGACGGCAGCTGTGGGTCATCCGACATTGCGTTTAATTCGCGTGAGCATTGCTTCTTTGCAGCTTGGATCGCTGACTCACGGTGAATGGCGGGAAGTGGAGCGGGATGAAATTTTTGTGGAAAGTGAGGCGGCGGCACTATGATGGGATGGACTTGGAACGGGGGCGAAATGGTGGTCGCTGGCGGAGTTTCATTCGAGGATCGCGGCTTTCGCTGGGGCATGTCGGTGTTCGAGACTTTGCGAGTCGCTGGCGGGCGGACTCAGTTTGTTGCTGAGCATCTTTTTTCTCTGGAGCTGTCGGCGGGCCGTTGTGGCATGCAGCCTGAGGCCAAGGCACTCGATGCTGCGCGGGAGCTTTTATTCGATCCGCCCGTGACCGATGGCGTTGCGCGAATGTATTTATCGGCAGGTGAGGGCGGGGTGCGGAGTCCGATCGGCACACCGCGTGTGCTAGTATTTTTTGAGGAGAGCAATGTAGAGGCTCCGCGAATTAAAAATGTCATTGTGAAGACGGTTCCGGCTCAGCCGGTGTTTGCGGGACTGAAGACGGGGAACTATTGGCTGCAAGTGCATTGGTTGCAGGAAGCATTGGCGGAGGGATTTGATGAAGCCATTTTGCTAAACGTTGATGGCACTGTGCGCAGTGCCTGCATGGGGAATGTGTTTTTACAAACCGCAGAAGGTTGGGTCACTCCTGATGCCACTTCGGGCGCACGCATGGGAATTGTGCGCGGCTGGCTTGCTCAGTCACACTCGATCGTGGAGCGTGAGGTCAGAGTTGAGGAACTCCATGCGGCATCCTCTATCATAATCACGAATTCCAATCTGGGAGTGCACTGTGTGCAGGGTATCGGGAATCGCAGGCTGGAAGTTGCCGATGAAGAAGGGCAGTGGCAGGACGCATTTTCTCAGGCTGGCTGGTAGGATTGCCGATGAGAAATGGCGGCGACAAGTCAATGGATTTGACATATGTGTTTTTGCATTTTACAAGTTTCTGTATGGATACGACAATTAGTTCCACTGAGGTTGCCCGTCATCTGGGGGATGTCCTCGCCCGGGTCAAGCATGCGGGCGAGAGTTTCATCCTGACTAAAAGCGACAAACCGTTGGCACGCCTTGTTCCCATTGGGCCTCCCGCCCGCTCGTGCGGAGCGGAGATCATGAAGGCGCTAGCTGGATTACCGCACGATCCCGGTTTCGCCGATGATCTTGAACATGTGAACCGGACGGACTGCGAGCTGGAAAATCCGTGGGGCTGATTATCGATACATCGGCTCTGGTGGCTCTGGAGCGGTCTGTGGGAAGCAAATGTCCCCTCGCTCTTGAGCCTGAAGAAATTTATGCGCTTCCCGCGGTCGTCTGGGCCGAGGCTCTGATCGGGGTTCGTCTTGCGGCAGACTCTTCCGGCGCGGCCCGCCGGTTGGCCCGGCTCGCAGCGATCCGCAAAGTCACGGGTATCGAAGATTTTACGCCACTGGTAGCGGAGCATTACGCCGACATTTTCACGGAACTTTCAAGATGTGGTTTGTTGATACCGCAAAATGACATCGCTGTTGTGAGGAGCCGTCCAGAGATGAGATGATCTAATTGGCAGCTTCCTCAGAGCGGCCAGAAGATGAGGAGCAGCGGTACGCTTACGGCAACGATGAGCACCTCAAGCGGGAGTCCGAGCTTCCAGTAATCTCCGAAACGGAATCCGCCGGGGCCGAGGATGAGTGTGTTGTTTTGATGGCCGATCGGGGTGAGGAATGCGCAGGATGCTCCAATGGCCACCGCCATGAGGAATGAGTCGGGATTCACG
>JBGTCP010000315.1:0-2568 GCA_041748815.1 Chthoniobacterales bacterium | reverse complement strand
AGGCCAACTCGTATTTTCCCGGTCTGCTTGCGGCCAATTCTTCTGCCCTCAACAGTTTCACTTACGATCATGGCCAGACCTCCGCCGTGCAAACTGGCCGTGTCCGCCCGGGGGATGACTATTTTAACGATCTGAGCGGAGGCTTGACCACCTCGCTCATGAACCCTTCCAACGCCACCGCAAGGCCCATCGTGCTTAACCGGGCTATTCGTTCAGTCGGTGAGCTTGGTTACGCGTTTCGCGACATGCCCTTCAAGAGCCTCGACTTTTTCTCCGAAGTCAGCGCCGATGCAGCACTCAGTGATTTCTTCACGGCCACCGACTCGGCTCCACCCGTTACAGCCGGACGCATTGGACTCGGCAATCTGCCGGCGACGGCGTCGAGAGCCATCTTCGCCGGGGCATCGCGCGACCCGTTGAACCCGGCGTCGACTTTGACCGCAGATGAAATATCCGGCCTGGCCGATTTTTACAGTGCCCGCAGCCGTACACACCCGCTTCTGTCGAAAGCACATGCGATCACGGATTGGTTCAACGTCGGGGTTGACGCATCATTTCCAGCTCCAAAAGTGGCACGGGAAGCTCCCCTCCGCAGCTTCATTGAGCCAGGAAACGCGAGAACCTGGAATCTCCTCATCGACGTCATCGCTCAAAGCGGCAAAGCGGTCAGCGGCGGTTTCGTCGTCGAGGGTGAGGATCGCCTTTGGTCGAATGTTGCCGTTGACCGTTTTCTGGGTGAA
This sequence comes from Chthoniobacterales bacterium, assembly GCA_041748815.1. Classification (GTDB taxonomy): domain Bacteria; phylum Verrucomicrobiota; class Verrucomicrobiia; order Chthoniobacterales; family CAKUMP01; genus JBGTCP01. Next base: position 1,828 of record JBGTCP010000315.1, on the reverse strand, counting down.
GTGGTGGATGAACAACTTGAATTCGTTGCAGAGTGAAGCTTATGAAAACAGCCTTTTTAATCACCATCACCGCCATCCTTTATTGGGCGGGTTCCGCTCAGTCGAATGCACAGTCGCCAACGGCACCTGATCCCTCCATTGCCCCTGTCCCCGAGACGACTAATTGGGAAATCACCATCTCCCAGTCGGGCGAGGCTGACCCCCACTATCCGACGAAAATCGTTGTTACCAAAACGCCGAAGTACAGAAAGGACGAGATCTTCTTCGCAAGCGGGATGTCCACAGAGATATGGACAGTTGATGGCAAAACGGTAACGAAATATCTCTCCGGTGAATTCGCCGTGGACCCTGCAGGCACGGAAGCCACTGCCAACGAGTGGGTCACGGAGTCCTATTTCGGGACCGAATGGATCAGGCCCGTGCATTTCGCCGGCACCAAGAGGATTGATGATGTGGAGGCACACTACTATGCCAAAAAGGCGTCAGCTCCACCGCAGGCGGGGGCATCCGGTGCTCCGCGTAACGACCCGCCCGCCGGAGAAAACACTGCCCGCAGCGAGGAGACGTCTTTCAACGCCGAGGCATGGGTTGACCCGTCCACAATGAGGCCGATTCGAGTCATCATCGAGCAAACCCGGTTTGATTACCGCTTTGACCTGGAGCCCGATGAGGCTTTCTCGGTGCCACCGCACGTAAGACGATCCCTGACCGCCTGGCAAAAGCTCCGGGGTTTGTAGAACTGTCGCGAGCAACAACACATTCCATCACGCCAGATCCCACGGAAATTTACAGCGGAACCGGCTTCCCTCATTCACAATGCCCGGTCGAAGTTGCGGTAGATGATGGCTTCCTGGAGGTGAACAGGGCCGATGGAGCCCGACCCTGCCATGTCGACGACGGTGAGGAAGAGTTGGGGCATCTATTTGCAGCGGATGCTTTGGCAATGGAGACCAGAGGCCAGGTGACAGTAGCCGCTCCGGCACTCTTGACTTTCCGGGATTGTAATACAATGTTTGACTTATCATCAAGACCATCACAAAAGTCAGCAATTCTCACGTGCTTATCATCGACCGCACGCTCCTGGATCTTGGCAACTTGCGTCCGGGTGCCGAGGTCAATGTGACCGTGCGCGAAGAAGGCACTAGCACCATAGAGCCAATCCGGAACACTGTTGATCCGGAGGTAGCGCGATCTGTCGCTCGCAAATTTGTGCAATCAAACGATGAACTTTTCCGCCGCGTCTCGCAATAGCCGATGAAAGAATGGAGCCATCTCACGAAGGCGGCAGTCTTGATTAGCCGGCACATCTTTCCCATTCAGTCTCCAGCCCTCTCAGGTGGATCATCTCAATGAGATCGCAGGTGTCCCAGGTTTCACCCATGCCCAGCAGCATTCTTTGAATATCCCGGATATGTTTTTCCGAGCCTCCCTCACGGAAAAATTCCAATTTGCGAATGATGACATATTCCGGCGGGGCAAAGCGTACAGGCTCACCATCGAGATCTCCGACTTTGACCCGGGCCATTCCCCAGGCATGCAGCGGGTCACGACCCATCAAATAGACATCCGCCTTCCAGCCGGAATCATGATGAAGAAGATTGAAATGGCCCCGCTGTTCGCGGGCTGCTTCCACCATAAGCACCTCCTCAGGCGGGCAATAAAAATCATTGGCCGGAAACGCCTTTGCTAATTTCGTTGAGTCACCAGGCTTCAAAAATACCACAAGATCGATGTCGTTGGTCAGTCTCGGTTCGCCATAGTAGATCGCAGCGATACTTCCGGTGACCATGTACGGAATCCCCAATGCATTCAGCGGGCGGAGAAAGTT
>JBGTCP010000314.1:0-6211 GCA_041748815.1 Chthoniobacterales bacterium | reverse complement strand
CGCGTCCGGGCCATCGCCGCCCGCACTTTCCCGACCAGCGGCACCGCCATCACAAACGCATCCACCACACTCGATGACTCAGCCATTTTTTTAATAACCACCACCGTGATCACGACCAAAGCGCCAAGTCCATACAGCCAGCCCAGCGCAGTCACCACCGTGGCGATATACCCGGACACACCGCCACCAGCCACCGCGGCCGGAAGCCCTAGCAGCAGCACCGCGAAGTGCAGTAAAAAAACCGGATACGCCACATTCGAGATCACCTCCCGCCGCAGCCCATGCAGCATCCCGTAGTATTGCGACAAATACCGAAAACCAGTATCCAACTGCCCCGAACGCGCTGTCGCGGCAAGCACCCCGCCATCCAGCGATCCAGCCGCAACCCGCTGCAATGCATCACCGGACGAATCCTCCGCCTCCAGCGCGCGACGCAACGATTTCAGCCATTTGCGCGTGCTACCGCCCGAGGCTTTTGCCAGCATGCGTGACGCTTCGCTCAGAGGGATCCCATTCGACTCCAACTGCGCCATCTCCTCGTAAAGGAGTTCCTTTTCTCGAAAACTCAGGCTCACAAAAATTTCGAGTTTGGCTTGTGGTGAATGGGCATCATACGCTGCAACTAACAGTATGTCTGCCTGCCCATCATCTGACGACGAAAAATTCATGCGCCACGCATTGCAACTCGCAGAGCGCGGCATGGGCCACACCAGTCCGAACCCTTGCGTAGGCGCACTCATTGTCTCGCCCGACGGGCAAATAGTGGCCGAGGGCTGGCATCAAAAAGCGGGCGAAGCGCATGCCGAGATCCACGCTCTCCACAACCTCCCATCCCCTTCCCATGCACACGGTGCCACGCTCTACGTCACCCTTGAGCCCTGCTCAACGCACGGACGCACTGGTGCCTGTACCAACGCCATCCTCCATTCCGGCCTCACCCGCGTTGTCATCGGCGCCACCGACCCGAACCCCGCCCATGCAGGACGCGGTCACCGCATTCTCACGGAAAACGGCATCGCCGTGACCTCCGGCATTCTTGCGGACGAATGCACCGACCTCAACCGCGCCTTCAACCATTGGATCACCACCGGCCACCCATGGATTGTGCTCAAAGCCGGCATGTCGCTCGATGGCAAAATCACTCGCAGTCAAGCCACCGGCGGATGGCTCACAGGCCCCGAATCCCGCAAACACACGCACGAAATGCGCTTGCGCACCGACGCCATCCTGATCGGAGCAGGCACCGCCATCACCGACAATCCGCGCCTCACCATTCGCGAAATCCCATCCGACCGCCAGCCATGGCGTGTTGTGCTCGCAGGCACACGCCCTATCCCGCCAGATTCCCATCTCCTTACCGATGCCCATCGCGAGCGCACCCTCATTTTTCAAAATCAATCCCTCCGCGACGTGCTGGCCGATCTCGGGAACCGTTGCATCACCCACCTCATCCTCGAAGGCGGAGCAACACTCCACCAGTCCGCACTTGCACAAGGTCTCGTCCACGAAGTGCACCTCTACCTCGCCCCCCTCCTCCTCGGCTCGAGCGAACTCTCACTCACCGGCACGACCCCACTCCCTCGCGAGGTCCAACTCACCCACACCACCACCAAGCAACTCGGCAGCGACACTTTCATCACAGGCCGCATTTCCAATAGCTAACAACCGGATCGCTTCTTCGACAGGAGAACAAAAGGACAGGAGAACAAGAGCATCAGGTTGCACAGAATTACAGTAAACTCCTGTTCTCCTCCTCTCCTGTTCTCCTGTCCAAAAAATTCCCAACACGCCGCCAAGCCCAACAAGGTGCGGATGTGCTTGCACCCACTCAGCCCAAAAGCCCATAGTGCGCGGCATCATTTTATGGAATCCGAATCCCAATCCTCCGTGGTCATAGCCATCGACGGGCCTGCCGCATCCGGCAAGAGCACCGTCGCCAAACAACTCTCCCAGTGGCTCAACTTCAACTACGTCGATACCGGTGCCATGTACCGCCTTGCCACTTGGTTTGTCCTCCACCGCGGCATATCGCCCACCGACGACCACGCGATTGCCGAAGCAGTCGCCAGCACATTTTTCGAGTCCGGATTCCGCAACAAACGTTCCTACGTGCTCGCAGATGGCAATGATCCCGGCGAGGAAATCCGCTCCGAACTCATCAATCGCCACGTCTCCCAGGTTAGCGCCATTCCAAAAGTGCGCGAGACCCTGGTCAACATCCAGCGCTACCTCGGCACCCTCGGTCCCGTCGTCATGGAGGGCCGCGACATCGGCTCATTTGTTTTCCCCGAAACCCCTTACAAGTTTTACATCGATGCCTCGCCCGAGATCCGCCAGCAACGCCGCAGTGCGCAGGGCCAGGCCGATAGCATTGCCTCGCGCGACAAGCACGATTCCGGTCGCAGCACCGCACCGCTCATGATTGCCGAAGACGCATCCGTCGTCGACAGCACCCACCTCACGATCGATGGCGTGTGCGGCGAAATCATCGGACGCCTCAAAGTCAAAGGCATGAAAATCCCGGCGCTCAGTGTTGTCACGACTTCAACGAGCGGACCAGAATGAGTTGGTATTCCTTCGGATATTTTCTCAGCCAATGCGTGGCTAAAGGATTTTTCCGCCTCAAAGTGCATGGCCGCGAAAACATCATTGAGGGCGGCCCCGCACTCATTGCCTCCAACCACCAGAGCTACGTCGATCCGCCCTTCGTCGGAATTTGCTGCAAAAATCCCATTCATTTTCTCGCCAGAAAATCGCTCCTCGATTGGCCAATCCTCGGTCCCATTTTCCCGAAGATCAATGTAGTGCCCGTCGATCAGGAACGCGCCGACATGAGCGCCCTCAAAGCCGTCATCCGCCTTATGAAAGAGGGAAAGCGCACGCTCGTCTTCCCCGAAGGCAGCCGCACCTTGGATGGATCGCTCCAACCCGCACAGCCCGGCATCGGACTCATCATCCACAAATCCCGCGTCCCCGTCATCCCCGTGCGCATTTCCGGCGCGTATGAAGCATTCCCCCGCGGATCCAAATTCCCCCGCTTCCGGCCCGTGACCATCCACATCGGCAAACCCATCCGCTTCGACCAGCGCGAGTTCGAAGGCACCGGCCGCGCGCTCTACCAATCCATCGCTGAAGAAGTCATGCAAGCCATCGCCGACCTGCCGACGACACGATAATAAACCAACCTCCCATGCACAGGTTGAAAAGCTATCTTTGGAAACTCGCGCTGGTCGTCCTCGCAGGTGTCCTCATCTGCATGTGGATTTCCTGGCAAGGCCGAAAAGAACTGGCCGCCATCCGTGCGGAGCTCCAAGCAAAAGGCGAACCTTTAACCTTTGATGAACTACTGACCACCGATGTACCGCCCGAAGAAAATTTCTTCGCCGATCCCCTGTGGGAGGAATTGCTCAACGAACAGTCCGGCCCGAAGGAGCTAGACCTGCTCACACCAGCACTCAGCCTCGAGCAAATGAATGACCTCGAGTCGCGCTTCCCGCAATTTGCTCCAATCACTCCTGAGGAAACCAATTATGACCTAGTAACGGCTTTACGTTCGGTAAACGACAACCCTTGGATTAATTCAACGAACGCGGACTACATTCTCGCCTTGACCGAGTTTTCAGACCCCATGCTACAGAAAATCCGCGAGCTCGCAGAACGGAGCCGGGGAAGGTTTCGTGCTAACTATGAAGATGGCTACGCCGCCAAACTTCCGCACGTGGCATATCTAAAATCGGCTTCAGAGCTGCTAAGCTGGCAGGCTCGCGCCAGTCTTGAAACCCATGAGGTTGCGACAGCATTTGAAAAACTCCTGCTGCTTCGAAAACTTTCGGACACACTAGCTGAAGAGCCACTGGCTATATCCTTGCTGGTTCGTCTTATCCAAATCGATCTTTACCACGATACTCTCAGAATTGGAATGCCACACTGGTCGAGCGACCAACTCGCCGCACTCCAAAGACTAAATGTGCCGTCCAACCTCGACCACCACACCCGGATGGCCCTGCGCAGCGAAAGACTATCTTTCAATCACTTAATTAGCGGAATTTCACACAAAAGGCTTTCGTCATCAGATTTGCCCTCGGGTATGGAAGCCTACAGATTTTACCGCCCGGTTTGGATGCATGGTGACCAAGCTAAATTCAACCACCTCATACAGGAAATGATCGAAAATTATGATTCCGGGGACGGGCCCATCGATTTGAAAATCTTCAATTTTTTACAGGATCCCGCAGAATCACTCGGAGCAGATCCGTTTGGAAAACTTAGGTATATACTCACAATTTACGCGATCCCCTTCATCAACAGTATCATCCCCAGATCGTTACACACTGAAACCGCCGCCCGGCAGGCCGACATAGCAGTAGCGGTCCAGCGCTTTTTTCTCCGCAATCAGCAGCTCCCCGACTCCCTCGGTCAACTCCTCCCCGAACTCCTCCCCGAAATCCCCCTCGATCCCATGACCGGCGCGCCCATGCAATACCGCATCCTCGATCCCACCAATTACATCCTCTGGTCCGTTGGCTGGAACCAAACCGACGAAGGCGGCACCCCTCCGGACCGCGCCAACTATCGTGAAACGAAAGACTGGGTCTGGGAAGGGGGAGTGGCACCGAACGAATAATCCGCGTCGAAGGTGCTTCAGTCCACCAAGGCAACGGCACGCACGAAACCCAACTTTTTCTGAAGTTGATACCATTCCGCATCGGCGATCACTGGGTGCATTTTAAATCCCTGCGGCAACTCGGGGAAATCGATCCATGATTTACAGCCGCCGAACTTCGGCGAATTTTCCACTTCCCACACCGGCGCCACGCGGAAAATTCTCACTGCGGCCACGCTGATCGAGTCGCTGCTTTTATACTCAAACCGTTCCCGCACCACTTCCTCCTTGAGAATGTGAAAAGGTGCCAGTTGCCGGATCAGCTCCCAAACGGTCACATTCACCGCCCACTCACAGCGTGCAAAAAGCCGGACTGAAATCACTCCATCCTTTTGCTCGGGCAGGTCCGAAACTTTTCCCTCGGTAACCGCATCCTCCTGTTCATGGAACTCGGTCGGGAACAGAAAAAATTCCTCATGCTTGAAGGAAAATCCGCCACGGCCTTCTGCGATACCGCCTTTGCGGAGGATTAGTGATTGCCGGCCCGATTCCAATGCCTGGCACACCAGGCTCCATTCTTTAAACGCAATCGCCATGACTCACTTAATAGCGGAAATCGGGGACAAATTCTGTTGTGGTACTTTCTTCTTCCGTCGGCGCTGGATCCACCGCCAGGTCGACAGGTGCAAAATCGGAGTCATCGAAGTTTTCAGGCGACGGCAGGTCTGGGGTGACTTCGCGTTGGCCTGTGCTACTAGCACTGCGACTACGGCTAACGATTGCCGGATTGTTATCCAATCCCACCAGCGAGGATCGTAATGCATCCGCCTCGGGGAATGGTGGAAGTTCAGGGGCCGGGCGAATCTCTTCCGTGGCCACCCAGCCGTCCCAGCCATTATCGAGCATGACCTGACTGAAACCAAAGCTGCGCTTCAGCATTTTCACGCGGCGTCCTTCTTCCAGACTCAAATCCGGTCCGCTTGGCTGTTGCGGCCCGAGCCGGTAAAAGGGGGTTACGGAAGCTACTTCATAATCCTCGGCCTCCGAGGCGTCGATTGGACCATCCGGCGTTTGGCACGCGATCAGGGATAAAACCGCGATGAGCGGAAACCCGCGGAGCCACAATGAAAGTTGAATTTGCATCTGAAGATTAAGATATCACACTCATCTGGAAATCAACGCGTAAACTCGTTCTCTGCTCAGCTCAATTTTCTTTACTGACAATGAAGAACTTTTACCATTGCAGGCGAAATAAATTTCCATGAATCGCATCCTCCTCACCACCACTTCATTCGACGACACCCCCGGCGCTCATCACGACCTTCTCAACTCCACCGGCTACGAAATTGTCAAAGCCCGCGGGCCTCTCACTGAAGCCGAAATCCTCGATCTTGTGGGCGATTTCGACGGGATCATTTGCGGGGATGATGCATACACGCGCGCGGTCCTCGAAAAATCTCTACCGCGTCTCAAGGTGCTCAGCAAATACGGGATCGGGCTGGATAAAATCGATGTCGCTGCGGCGACGGACCTCAAGATTCCGGTAACTTTCTGTCCGGGCGTGAATCACACCACAGTTGCAGAGCACACCTTTGGTCTGCTTTTCGC
>JBGTCP010000313.1:0-3554 GCA_041748815.1 Chthoniobacterales bacterium | reverse complement strand
CTCACCGTGCCGCTGGCGCTGGCTGGTGGACTGCTGGCCTTGGGCGTCTTCGGGCTTTCCCTGAGCATTTTTTCGCAGATCGGCCTCATCATGTTAATCGGTCTCGTGACCAAAAATGGCATCCTGCTGGTCGAGTTCGCGAACCAACGGCGCGAGGCCGGATTAAGCCGGTTCGACGCCGTGATGGATGCAGCGGCGGCACGGTTCCGTCCGATTTTGATGACGGCGATTTCCACAATTCTCGGCACGCTGCCCATTGCCTTGTCGCTCGGAGCCGGTGCGCAGAGCCGCATTCCGCTCGGTGTCGCAGTGATCGGCGGCATGTTGCTTGGCACCTTCCTCACACTTTATGTGGTTCCCGCTGCGTACTCTGTGCTGAGCCCGAAGCACCATGCCAGTCGCGGGGTGTGATGGAAAAGGAGCGCGGACATCCCTGTCCGCGTTGCCTGTTTAAGCTTCGCCGATGGCTCACGGTCGTTCCGTCATGCCATTTGTCAGGTTATCTCCTCATTCAGAGTGAGCTCCTCACCGGCTGCGAGGCGACGCTGGCGATCATCAAAGCTCACAAATATTTCTGCTCCCACTTCCAAGGCACAGGCAACGTGCAGAATATCCATCGTGCGGCATCCGTTCTTCGCAGTCTTGCGGCTCAAGCGGTCAAACGTCTCCATCAGAGACGCACGGCGAATTTCCGGAAAAAAGTAATTGCCGCTTTTTTTCCGGTGAAGAAAGAGTTTGATCTGAGTCTCTGCCTGGGCCTTGCTGATTTCCTTTCGAAAGACTTTCAGCCAGAGCCCATTCGTGAATTCCATCTCCTGAATCTCCCACACCGGCAGGGGCTGTGACTGCCCCCGCACCAATTCATCAACCTGCTTCGATCCTGCTTCCAGGACGTAGAGCTTCAAAAGTGCGCTTGTATCGAGATAAAGCATGCCGTGCTTGCTACCAGCGCCCGTCTCGGTCAAGTCGCAGGGATTCCTCCGAAGAAATCCCCGGTTGTGGTCGCACTGCTGTGGCCAGATGATCCTCCCAAAACACGATCTCACTTGGTCTGGCGGGACCAATGCGAGCCGCAGGTACGCCGCGATTCAGGACGATAAATTCCTCTCCCCGCCGGACGCGCTCCTCCACTTGGCTCCAATGCGCTTTCATGTCCCGAACACTGATTGTATTCATAAGCTGAGGATATGATTGAGTCCCGGATCCGTCAATCAAAGAATTACAAAATGAAACTCAGCACTAATTCGAATGCGCAACACTACCGGGTTACACAAAAGCCCTAAGTTGTGGTTAATCCCAATCCAGCTACTGGCCTCAAACGAGAAATTGCACCCTCGCCTTGCCAATAGTGTCGCAATGATTGACCAGTATGGGATAGTGCCCGTATGCAAATCACAAAGACAGTTGGTTCGCGCACGCGTAGCCAGTCGCCCGGCGAAAACCTCAAACGCGCGGAGCGGATGATGGCTGAGGCAAGGAAGCTTGCTCCTGTTGCCAAACCAAGGGGGTTTGTTCTTAAGGCTCGGACTCATGAGGAGATGCGGGAGAAAATGCGGTCCTTTAACAATCCGAGATGGCAATAAATGAGTGCGGATGTGCCCGGCCCACTGGTCAAAGTTTGCGGTCTTTTGAATGAAGTCGGCGCACAGTATGTGGTGGCCGGCGCGTATGCGATGATCCTGCATGGCCTGATCCGGGCTACTGAAGATGTGGACATCCTTGTGGAGAATTCTCCGGAAAATCTCCAACGCGTCATTGATGCTCTTTCAAGGCTGGAGGATGGAGCAGCGTCAGAACTCGTTCCGTCGGACTTTGTGGAAAATATTGCAATTAAGGTCGCTGATGAGGTGGAGGTGGATGTTACCACTCAAGCTTGGACGGTAACGTATCTGGAAGCAGCACCTACGGCCAGTAGGATTGAGGTTGAAGGAATTCGGATACCGTTTCTTTCCCTGCCAGACTTGATTCGCAGCAAGCTCACCTATCGCGACCAGGATCGAATTGATGTCGAGCGACTGAGGCGGCTTCAATCCTGAGAAAAACGGAGTCTTCGCACACACGCCGATTACAGATGTTTAACAGGAGAAAAAGAGAGGGAGGAGAACAGGAGGTAAAATCAGAGTTTAACAAAAAGGTAACGAAGGTCGCAAAGAGCTTCAATGCAATAGATCTTTTGCAGGGATACAAACCTGTCTGTATCGTAAATCCATTGGAGTTGATTTATGGAAGCCATGACGAAGACCTTTGATGCAGTGGAGGAATCCCGCAAGTGGCAGGAAGTTATCAGTCGCAAGCTGGACGCGATGTCACCAGATCAACGTGTGACATACTTAAGTCAGGTGGGTGAGCGCTACGCCACAGAGCGAGCGGCTCGTAGAATGCGACGCAACCTCGTAAGCTCTTCTTCCTAACGCTAACCGCCCATGGGCTTGCCACTGACGGGGCAACCATTCACTAGTGGTGGCGTGAGAGGATGGCAGTGTGCTGGAATTATTTTTTCACTGCTGCCAGCCTTTCTGCTATCCAGACCTTGATTAGGGATTGGCGGGGAACGCCGAGGCGATCTGCTTCGAAATCCAGGCGTGATATCATCCAGGAAGGAAAATCCACATTGACCCTTCTGGCTTGGTGACCGGGTCTTACAGCCTTTGCCAAGTCCAGGTAAGGAAGGATGTCCTCTTCCCCTTTATCGAAAATCTCATCAAGTTCTTTAGCTGTCATAATAGGTCCTTTCTTCGTTCTCTCGGGCGCGTCTCACAGCGATAATCTGGATCGCATCGCCGCGCATTGTAAAAAAAGCTGCCCATATTTTTTCATCCATTTTGGCAAGGATTGCGTGCCTGTCTTCTATGTCGCTCCTTGCGGGGAACTGGACTCGATCTTCATCCAGCCAAAGTGATTGAGCCTCATCGAAATCGATGCCGTGCTTTTCCTGATTGGATTGGCTTTTGAACGGGTCATACTCAAATTCCATGCGGTATAAATTTTATACACAAGCAGGGCCTTGAGCAAGGTATATTTTTCACTCCCACTTTGAGTCGGCCACTGTGAGAAATGATGCGAATATTATCCCGTCCGGAGTTTGAGGATGGAGGCTTATTCCATGTCTCGAAGATCTTCCTCGATCAGGCGCTCGCGTTCGGTCTCTTCTGCAGGCGTGAGCTGTCGGCGCTCGCCAACAACAGCGTCATTGTCGGGATTCAAGGAACCAGCCGCAATAGTAGCGCCAGCAGGTGCATTGTCCCTTCCACGGTATGGAAGCCGACGACCCATGGAGAAGTCTCGGGAGCTTCCTCATAAAGCTCCCGGAGGTGGCTGTCTGTTTTGAAGAGAATACTGAGTCTTTTGAGTTCGCCTCCATCGAACCAAACTCCATGGCAGGACGGACAACGGTCAATGTCCACTCCTGAGAGGGTAATGCTCATCAATGAAGCACTGCAGCCCACGCAGTTCAATTCAGTCGGGAGTGCCGAGGCAGCAAGGCTTTGAAGGGTTGCCATTTCCTCTGCTTGCAGAGAGGAACGAAGAACTTTCAACGGTATCCAATGCCCTCC
>JBGTCP010000312.1:0-1724 GCA_041748815.1 Chthoniobacterales bacterium | reverse complement strand
TCGATACTCACGCCGCGGATGACGACGTTTTCCATGCTGGGTGTTTCTTCTTTCACAATGGTTCCCGGGTTGTTGTTAAAGCTGGAGCGCACTTCAAATAAGACGCCGAATTTTTTAGCGAATTCGACGGAGCGCGATTGCATGACTTTGGACCCGCTGCTAGCCATTTCCAACATTTCATCATAAGAAATCTCAGCGATCTTTTGCGCAGTGGGCACCACGCGCGGGTCACAGCTATACACGCCATCGACGTCGGTAAAAATTTGGCACAAATCAGCCTTGATCGCCGCTGCGAGCGCGATGGCGGTGAGGTCGGAACCACCGCGACCCAGAGTCGTGATGTGACCGTCGGCAGACTGACCCTGAAATCCGGCCACGATCACAATCTCGTGATTCTCAAGGTGGAGATGGATTTGCTCGGGGGTGATATTTGCGATCTTGGCGCGGGTGTGAATGCCGTCAGTGACGATGCCGGCCTGTGCACCAGTGAGGCTTTTTGCTTTGCCGCCCAGCGACTGGATGGCCATCGCAAGGAGGGCAATGGTGGTTTGCTCGCCAGTGGCCAGCAGGACGTCCATCTCGCGCTCGGATGGCTTCGACGATACCTCGCTGGCAAGTTTGATGAGAGAATCGGTCACGCCGGACATGGCAGACACCACGACGACGACATCGTTTCCGCCAGCCTGCTCGGAGAGGACGCGGCGTGCCACATTGTTAATGCGCTCGGTAGTGCCGACGGATGTGCCGCCGTATTTTTGAACAATCAGACTCATTTCGGAAAGGGGAGCGAATATCGACAGGTCGGCGAAGCTTTGTCAATGAAATGGGGAAAAGTGATCAGTGAGCGGTTAGCGGTGATCAGTGTTAGTTTGGCGGACAAGCCGCCGGAAGTGCTACGCCGTGCGGGAGAAATCGACGCTCAATGCTTTCATCATCAAGGGAGTAGGGCTCACCACATCGGTGTCTTTGATGTCATAGAAGAAAGTCTTTTCTCTTGGCGTCTGCACGAAGCCTAAATCGTGAAGCGGGCGGATGATCTGGTCATTGACGATGCCTGGAAGTGTCCAATACTCGTTTTCTTCAGCAAGATCTTCCAAGCTGATGCGAGCTGAAGGCAGCAGGATCTTGTCTGCTAAGGCATCCACCGGTAGGCCTTTGTTTTCCAGCAATTGTAATCGATAAAGCGTGTAGGGCATTGAAGCCTGCACAAACGGTGCTTCCCGGTAAACACCACCGTAGTGCATGTTGAATTTCTTAAAAAACGTCTCTAAAAGTCGGGCAAATAGCTCTCCTGCGTTTTCGTCGGCGAGCAGATGTGCGGCTTTTTTTCGAATCACAAAACAACCTTTGGATTTGCCAATCAGCCCTGCCACCTCGCACAGAACACGCGCAACGTGCAGATCATGATAATCCATTTCGTTGACGACCTTGGTCACGCTAAAAAACAATTCCTTCTTCTCCGCGTCCATCATGATCTCCAACAACGGTCTCACGAAGCTGCGTGGAAGGTTGCCTGTGGTGGTGGGCTTCACCGGAGCTGTATCCGCGAGAGCTTGCAGAAAGTGGCGGGCATTGATGAAAATGGCTGAGTCCTTGAGGTCCGCTAGGTTCAAGTCCCTTCGCAATTGGAGTGGAGACCGGGGATCGCTCCACGGAGTGTAGAGCAACTGTTCCACCTGGCCTGGTGTTAAATTACCCATCTCCGGATCCGGAGTTTCATTCAT
>JBGTCP010000311.1:0-2834 GCA_041748815.1 Chthoniobacterales bacterium | reverse complement strand
CCAGTTGCGGGGAGCGCTGCCGGATCAGATGCGAGTCACTTTTTTAGGAGAACCTTCGCGGTTGGATGGAGAGGGCAGTGCGGATTATATCCAGCAACGCACCAGCACTTGGCCATGGCAAGTCCAAGTGCTCGATGGTCTGGGACATGGCGACGCAATTGCTCATCTTCAACGTCCCGGCTGCCTCGCTGTGATCGCTTCCATTCATGACAATCAGCCGAATACCGTACTCGAATGCCTCGGCCTCAAGATACCTTTTGTGTGTTCGCGGGCGGGAGGCATTCCCGAGATGATTCACCCTGCGGATTTGGATGGCTGCTCATATCCCACAGGTGCGGATCCCTCGGGCCAGCTTGCACAGCTGCTGCGACGTACAATGGAGCGGGACGGCTACTGCATGCCACGGCTTGTTATGGATACCGGAGCAGTCAATGACGGATGGGTTTCATGGCATGAGTCGCTTGTGCGGGAAGCAACAGAGATGTCCACTTCCGGCGCGCCCGCATCGGGCATTTTGTGGGCGGTACGGTCCACTGAAGAGGGTTTGTTTGAAAAATTTTGCGAAAAAATTCTTGCTGCTGGAGGTGGGATTTCGCACCGGTTTGAGCCAGTTAACGAAGGGGATGCGTGGGAGCAAAAGACGGGCATGGCACTTTCGAATGCCGGTGACCAGGTGGTGATGCTGGCGGATTGCGAAATGGATTTTTCAACAGAACTGCTTCGGTGGATCGCAGCAAACATGGGCCCGGGAGGGATTTCTATGGTTGCCTTTCCGATGCGCTTCGGGGGAGGGGAGGTTCGATTACCTCTGCGTGCAACCGAGCGGGCCGGGGAGTTCGGTCTCGGGGCGGGTCCATTTTTTGCAATTTCCGGGAAACTCGCCTCCTCTGTGGCACTCGTGTCCGGCACGGCGAGCCTGCTGGAATGTTGGCAGGGCTTCGGATCTGATGCCCAACTCAAGGGTGCCCGTGTGGTGTGTCATCCCGGATTTATCGTGGACTGCGGCTCAGAAATGCCAGCGCTTCACAGCCATGACCCTGCGCCTGGCGCGGTTACCCGATGGGAGGCATCACTCCCCGATTCATGGAAGTTTGTGACCGGCTGGGTGGGCGAGGCCAAAGGACTGAGGAGTAAACTTCATATGGCGCAGGCAAGGGCGCGTCGTTTGCGGGCTGAGTTAGATCGCAAAAACAAACAACTTCAGGAACTCACGAAAGTGCGGAACCCGAGCATCTTTGAACGACTCGGAAAGTGGTTTCGAAAAAGCAAAACTACGGAGTGAAGTCAAGCCAGGGCAGCCGCGCGCGCGTCGGGAAAGCCAGCGCGTAATCCTCGGAGCCCAGCGACAGATTGGGATTGTAAAAAGGATCCGCTTCAATTTGCCGGGCCCATTTTTTTTGAAACTCCGCGATCTCAGACTTATTGCGATCCCGGCGGGAGGGCGTAATCCCCTTTTTGTCTCTGGAGGCGGATTCATGGTGCTTGAGCACTGCCCACGGGCAGTAAAGATTTTTATAACCGGCTGTTTGTAATTTGAGACAAAGGTCAACATCGTTGAGCGTGACCGGGAATTGCAGCTCGTCAAATCCACCGACCTCAAAATATTTATCCCTCTTGATCACGAGGCATGCAGCGGTCACGGCCGATACTTGATGGGTAACATTCAGGCGATTCCCGTGATGAGCCACTGATTGAATCATCCCCCTCGAGAGATGACCCGCCGTGCCCTGGAATCCCAAAAAGACACCGGCGTGTTGCACTCTCCCGTCTGGAAACAACAACCTCGCACCCACAGCGCCGGAGTTCTTCATGGCGGCAAGGGAAACCATCTCAACGAGCCAGTCGTCGTGCAATGCCTCAATATCGTTATTAATGAGTCCCACAAAAGCCGTGTCGCAATGCCTCACAGCTGCGTTATTGAGCTTGGAGTAATTGAACGGGCCGTCCATGCGAAGCACCCCGGCCGCGCCGGATTTCTCAAGCCCCTCCAGGTACTGCACAGTGGCGGGATCATCGGAAGCGTGATTCAAGACGAGGATGCGCAGGCCCTGATAGCGGGTCCGAAGCCGGAGGGAATCGATGCACCGCCGTAGCAGCGTGAGCTGGTTTTTTGTGGGAACGATGAGAGTGATCGATGGAGGTGGATCCGGCAGAGCGGGAGTCCAGCGGATGGTGCCTCCGGGTTGCACTTCCACCCGCGACATCGCTGGCCCGGTTACTTCAAAATGCGCTTTGACGGCTATGAGACCTGCTTCGATTACGTAGGGTTTTTCCTGGCTGCCCATAGAAGTGCTGCCCTCCACCGTGCGCCAATGATAGAGAATGTGCGGGATGTGAATAACGGTCCCCGGCTCCCGCGAGATGCGCAGCGCAAGATCCCAATCCTGACTGCCCTCATACCCTTTCCGGAAACCTCCGGCCTTGCGAACCAGCTTCGTGCGATAAACTCCCAGATGCGAAATGTAGTTCTGGGAAAGCAAAAGCTCAGGATTCCAATCGGGCTTGAAATGAGGATCGAAGCGAACTCCCTCCTCATCGATTTTATCCTCATCGGAATAGATCAGAGTCGCGTCGGGATGTTTCAAAATAGCATCCGCTACCAAATGCAATGCGTGGCACGGGATCTCGTCGTCATGATCCAGCAGCGCCACAAATTCGCCGGTGGCCAAAGCGAGTGCGGAATTGGAAGCCTCGGTGATGTGTCCATTCACCTCCCTCAGGGTCAATGAAATCCTTGGGTCTGCTGCTGCATATTCCTCAAGAATTTCACGCACGTGAGGCTCAGACGACGAGTCATCGGCAATGCACAATTGCCATTCGGGATAGGTTTGCGC
>JBGTCP010000310.1:0-6810 GCA_041748815.1 Chthoniobacterales bacterium | reverse complement strand
CGGCTTTGCGGAGCCGGCGGACCCCGTCGTCACGTGGACCGGCGTCATGGTGCTTCTCGCTACGGCCGCATGGTTTGCCGACGGGCTGGTGCGGGTGCGGCAGCGGGTGACTCCGAATCTTGCACAGAGCGCGATTTTCGGAATATTGGCAGCGGCATCATGGCTCGCGCTGGCGTATGAGCTGACCGGGGATGCATTGCGGATCGTGTGGTTCGGAGCGTCGGCGTTGGCATTTGTGCTGACGTTTCAGCTGCATCGTTCGCGCGGTTTGGTGGTATGCGCACTGGTGATCGGGGGGTGGGGGATTCTTGCGGCATGGGGCCTGGTGGCTGAGTGGGCGGATGGCACCGCGTGGCTGGATCTCGTGGCTTTGGCCTTGCTGGTGGCGGTGCCGTTGGCAGCAGAACGCCGGTTGCCGAGGTGGGTGAGTTCGGATGAAGGGAATCTGATGGGCGGGGTGATGCGGTTCGGCGCAGGTGCTTTGTTTGTGCCATGGGTGGCGGACTATGTCCCGGCGGCGCATCGGATGTGGGTTTTGGTTGCGGTGGGGTTGGTTTTGCTGGTGTTGAGCGACAGCGGGCATTTGAAAGTGCGTTTTTGTCTGGCGCTGGGTTTTGCGGCGCTGGGGTGGGCGGCATTTTTGTCGAGCTGGATTTCCCGCACGGATCTTGGATGGCCGATGGTGGCCGGTGGTCTTCTTCTCGTGCTTATGCAGCAAACGGGGCGCATGGTTTTTGCAAAAAACCGCTGGCCGAGGGCACTGGCATGGGGACTCGTTTTTGCCGGACTCGCGGTGCCCTGGGTGTGCGTGACGGATTGGGCGTGGGGGTCCGGCGGCTGGTTGCTCACGGCCTCATGGGCCGTCCTTGCTGGCTTGATCCTGGCAGGCGGAATGGCTCTGCGCGAAGTCGCAATCCGCTGGTTCGCTTTTTTAGTGCTGATCACCGCTTTTGGACGGCTGGTGCTTGTGGATGTCTGGGAACTCGACACTCTCCTGCGCATAGTAAGCTTCCTCACGCTCGGTGTGATCCTCCTGGTTGCGGGATTTCTCTACAACCGGTTCCAGCTTCAGAGCGAGTCTTCAGAGAAATAGGCAGCACGCGGGGCTTCAGATGGTTTGCGCTTTTCTTCGGCAAAATCTCCGCTAGTTTTCGTGCATGAATGTTCCAGAAAATCTGAAATACGCGGAGTCTCATGAATGGGTGTTGGTGGACGGGGAGATTGCCACAGTGGGGATCTCCGATCACGCACAGGAGGAGTTAACCGATATCGTGTATGCTGAGTTGCCTGATGCCGGTCGATCAGTCGCCGCCGGTGAAGCCGTTGCAGTGGTGGAATCAGTGAAAGCTGCCAGTGATATTTACTCGCCCGTGAATGGTGAAGTCGTTGAAACCAACAAGGCTCTCGGCAACGACCCAGCCCTTTTGAACACAGATCCCTACGGTAACGGTTGGCTCTTCAAAGTGCGGCTCACAGATCCCTCCGGGCTTGATCAGCTCAAGGACGCTGCGTCTTACACTGCGCAAATCTCGTAACATCCCCTGATTGCTTTTTCCGTTTTTTTCCGACCATTTCATGACACACACACACGCCTTCCATCATCGCCACATCGGCATCTCATCGCAGGAGGAGAATTGCATGCTGGAAGCTCTGGGCTATCAAGATCTTGAGTCCTTCATTCAGGACGTCGTGCCCAGCGACATCCGGTTCAATCGTGAGTTGAATCTCCCTGAAGCCGCGACCGAATACGAGGCCCTGTCGGAACTGCGCGGCTTGGTCTCAGAGAACGAGGTCCGCCGGTCATTCATCGGCGCGGGCTATCATGGATGTCTCACCCCTCCCGTCATTCAGCGGAACATTCTGGAGAATCCGGGCTGGTACACACAATACACCGCATATCAGGCGGAGATATCGCAAGGGCGGTTAGAGATGTTGCTAAATTTTCAAACCATGGTGAGCGATCTCACAGGATTGGAAATTGCGAATGCCTCGCTCCTCGACGAGGGAACTGCTGCGGCGGAAGCCATCGCTATGGCCGGTCGGGTCTCAAAACTCAAAAATGCAAAGACCGTTTTTGTGTCGACCGGATGCCATCCTCAGACACTCGAAGTTCTCCGCTCGCGCACGAAACCACTTGGGTATGAAATCCTCACCGGCGATCACAGATCGGTGATGCTGCCGGAGGACACCTTTGCGGTGCTCGTTCAGTATCCGGCAACGGATGGTGCTGTGCATGATTACGCGGAGTTTTTTGCAAGCGCTAAGGAGCGTGGGATCATTTGCATTGTTGCGGCGGATTTGCTGGCGCTCACATTGCTCACTCCGCCGGGGGAATTTGGCGCGGATATCGCAGTGGGCTCGGCGCAGCGATTTGGCGTGCCGATGGGATTTGGTGGTCCGCATGCGGCGTATTTCGCAACTAAGGACGTGCATAAGCGCGCTATGCCCGGACGCGTGGTGGGGCTTTCAAAAGATGCAGCGGGGCGTCCTGCTTACCGCCTGGCAATGCAAACCCGGGAGCAACACATCCGCCGTGACAAAGCGACCAGCAACATCTGCACTGCCCAAGTACTCCTCGCTGTGATGGCTGCTGCTTTTGCGCTTTACCACGGTGCAACGGGGTTGCGTGAGATCGCAGCACACATCACGCGGCTCACCCGGAGGCTGGCTGCCGCACTCAATACCAAAGGGATCACTCACACAACGGGTCCGCTTTTTGATACCCTCGTTGTCGAGGCCGATGAAACGGTGATTGCAGAGATCCTTCAACGCGCTGATTCGAAGGGAGTGAATCTGCGACGGATCGATGCACGGCATGTGGGCGTGTCTTTGGACGAAACTTCAACGGAAGTGGACCTGGCGGATTTGGTGGAAATTTTCACAGGCGAAAGATCGACATCCACGGATGAGTCGGTTGGTGCAAATTTCCCGGCAGCGCTCGCGCGGTCATCGGATTTTTTAACACACGACGTCTTTCAAAAATACCGCACTGAGACTGAGTTGATGCGGTATTTGAAGCGTTTGGAATCACGGGACCTGTCGCTCACAACGTCTATGATCGCGTTGGGTTCCTGCACGATGAAGCTCAATGCTGCGGCAGAGATGTTTCCGGTTTCATGGCCGGAGATCAATGGCCTGCACCCCTACGCTCCGGAGTCGCAGACCCGGGGTTATGCGCGTATGATTCACCAGCTTGAGGACTGGCTGGCGGAGATCACGGGATTTGCAGCGGTCTCGTTGCAACCGAATGCGGGATCGCAGGGTGAGTTTGCAGGGCTGCTGGCAATCCGCGCTTTTCACCGCGCAAACGGTCAACCGGATCGGAATCTTTGCCTCATCCCGCTTTCAGCGCATGGGACAAATCCAGCCAGCGCAACCATGGCTGGCATGCAGGTTGTCGGTGTGGCATGCGATGCGGACGGCAATGTGGACATGGCGGATCTGCAAAAGAAAATCGATGCAGCCGGTGAGAGATTGGGGGCTTTGATGGTCACTTACCCGTCCACACATGGAGTGTTTGAAACGACGATTCGTGAGATCTGCGATAATGTGCATGCAGCAGGCGGGCAGGTTTACATGGATGGCGCAAATATGAATGCGCAAGTCGGGCTGTGTCGTCCTGGTGATTTCGGTGCGGATGTCTGCCATCTTAATTTGCACAAAACGTTTTGCATCCCTCATGGCGGTGGTGGTCCGGGTGTTGGGCCTGTCTGTTTGGCTGAGCATCTCGCGCCGTATGTGCCAGGCTTTGAGTCAGTGGCCGGCGGGGTCGGGATCGCGTCGGATGTTCCAGCGGTGGCTGCGGCTCCGTATGGATCGGCGAGCATTTTGGTGATTCCGTGGATCTACATCCGCAGTATGGGAGCAGCGGGTCTTACCCGTGCGACCAAAGTTGCTATTTTGAGCGCTAATTACATTGCGAAGCGATTAGATGGGAAATTTCCGGTGCTCTACAAAGGCCGCTCGGGTCTTGTGGCTCACGAATGTGTGTTGGATCTGAGGGACTGGAAGGACCGCATCCAAGTGGGTGTGGAAGATGTGGCCAAGCGGTTGATGGATTACGGATTCCACTCACCCACGATGTCGTGGCCGGTTGCAGGAACGTTGATGGTCGAGCCCACGGAAAGCGAATCACTTGCCGAGCTGGATCGATTCTGTGATGCCATGATCGCGATTTACGGTGAAATTAAAGCCATCGAAAATGGGGAGGCCGATGCTGAGATCAATCCCCTCCGATGTGCCCCGCATCCAGCTGCGGATTTGCTGGCGGATGATTGGGATCGCCCGTATTCCCGTGACATGGCCGCGTATCCTGCCCCATGGACCCGCGAACACAAATTCTGGCCCGTAGTTTCCCGCGTGGATAATGTGTTTGGGGACAGGAATTTGATTTGTTCCTGTCCGACCGTTGCCGAGATGGTTGGGGTGGAGTAGATCGGAGGGCCTCGTCGCATCGGTGGCGGTTTGTGATCTGACTCAAATCGAGCCCGATACTCTCTCCTCGCAAAGAAAATGACTTCTCTACTTTTTAAATATTTGGCATCGGTGGCGGCCTTGGAATGCAGTTTCCCGAGTTTCCCTGTTGCCATGGACCTTGTCGGGTCGTTATTAAGAGCGACCCATGCCTGAAACCGCGAACGCGCCCAGCGATCCATCTCTCTCCGATTCGGATAAAAATTCCGACGGGTGGATTGTGTATGCAATCATCCTGGTCGTGCTCGCTCTTGCGGGGTGGGGTGCGACAGTTTGGCAACTCACGAGCTCCAAACAAAGCCGCGCTAACGTGGAAACCGCAACGGTGATTTCCCATTTTCATGAAGTATCACCTTTTTCATTGGAAGAACCACGCGAGCCGGATTCGCCGGTATTGCTCCATCGCGGAAATGCGTTTTACTTATCCGGCGACAAGGCGCTTACAGATTTCCAGCGTGATAAAATGGTGCCCATCGGACGCGATAATGAAAACCGGTATTTCCTTTTCGAGCATCGTGATTCGATGGAAGGCATTGGTCCAAACGGAGAAATGATCCTGTTTGTGCGTGATGCAAATGGCGGGTTCGTAAAAGTGCAAACCCGCATTGAGGAGATCCAATGAGTGCAGGGATCTCTGCACCCCCGGAGTTTTTATCATTGCGCGGAATCCGGAAAACGTTCGGCGACCGCGTGGCGGTCGATGGAGTAGATTTGGATGTTGTTGCAGGTCAGGTGATTGGAATCCTAGGGCCGAACGGTGGCGGCAAGACGACACTGTTCCGGATTCTTTCGTCGCTCATCCGTCCGGATTCGGGAACGCTGCATCTTGGCGGCGTGGACTTGGAGTCGCATCCGTCTGCGATCCGAAGCCAGTTGGGTGTGGTTTTCCAGGCACCCAGTCTGGATAACAAATTGACAGTGGCTGAGAATCTCGTGCATCAGGGCCACCTCTACGGGATGAGCGGCGCTGGCCTCAAGGAGGCAGTCGAGCGTGAACTCAATCGCGCGGGCATCACGGATCGCAGAAAAGATCTGGTGGAGACTCTGAGCGGAGGATTGAAGCGTCGGGCTGAGATTGCGAAGGCGCTTTTGCATTCTCCGAAGATCCTGCTGCTCGATGAGCCGTCGACTGGATTGGACCCAGGCGCGCGCAATCAGCTTTGGCAGAACTTATTTCAGTTGCGTGAGGATTTCGGGACGACGATTTTGCTCACTACGCACCTCATTGATGAAGCGGATCGCTGTGACCGTGTGGCGATCATGGATAGTGGCAAGATTCTTGCCATCGACACGCCGGAAGTGCTGCGCTCGGCGGTAGGCGGGGATGTAATCACGATCACGACAGATTCGCCTGCGGAGCTTGCTCTGGAAATCCGGGATGCGCTGCAACTGGACGTGAAGGTGGTGGACGGGACGGTGCGTATTGAGCATCCGGCTGCCACGGATTGGATTGGAAAATTAAGCAGCCGTTTTGCAGGGAGGGCGGCGGCATTTACCATTGGCAAACCCACGCTGGAGGATGTGTTTATCCGCATCACGGGGCGTAAACTGGAACCTGCGGGAGATTTGGCATGACGGGAAAAGATACGTATTTTTTGCTGCCGATGTGGACAGTGCTGAAGCGCGAGGTGGTGCGCTTTTTGCGCCAGCGCAACCGGATCATTGGTGCGCTTGCGACGCCGTTGGTGTTTTGGTTCTTGATCGGGTCGGGGCTGGGGCCGTCGTTTCAGCTGCCCAATGCTCCGGACTCAATGTCGTATATCGAATATTTTTTTCCGGGCACGATTGTGCTGGTGATGTTTTTCACGGCGATCTTCGCAACAATTTCGATTATCGAAGACCGGCGGGAAGGATTTTTGCAATCGGTGTTGGTGGCTCCTGTTTCACCGCTGGCTATTGTGGTGGGCAAGATTCTGGGTGGGACGACGATGGCAGTGTTGCAGGGAGTTTTGTTTTTATGTTTGGCTCCGACCATCGGGCTTATGGTTCCGCTGGAAAATATTCCGCTTGTGTTGCTGAGTTTTTTTCTCGCGGGTTTTGCGCTCACGTCTGTGGGTTTTTTGTTTGCGTGGCCGATGGAATCGACGCAGGGATTTCACGCGATTATGAATGTATTTTTGATGCCACTGTGGCTGATGTCCGGTGCGCTGTTCCCCACGCCTCCCTCGGGCGGGTGGGTGTATTGGGTGGTGATGTTTAATCCAGTCACCTACTGTGTGTCGGCCGTGCGGCAGTCGCTGTATGCGGGGTCGCCGGAGATTTCCGGATTGGCGGGACTGGGGCTCTCGTTGTTGGTAACGGCAGTATTTTCGATGGTGTGCTGCGCATTTGCTTACC
>JBGTCP010000309.1:0-2225 GCA_041748815.1 Chthoniobacterales bacterium | reverse complement strand
GGACGAACTGGGCCAGATCCGGCGCGGCATTTTTACAAGCAATGCCGATGTCGTAAGCTGGGGATGCCACACTGGCGAAAGCATGAGCGCCAAATGGCGCCAAGCCACAGGAGTCAGTATGCGTGGTGCCGTGGGAAAGACACTGTATCAAACCAACTCACTCCCCATCCTTTCGCCGAGTTCCGGCGTGCGCTGGTCGAACTAGCTTGTCAGTCCCAGAACTGGCTCGCCACAGTCACTTCAATAGCGGGAGGCTGCGCCTTCAATGCGATCACCCGCATAACTCACGTCCTGTCCGACTCCCCGCATTGTCCCACATCCGGTTGCAACAATGGCCACAAATGCGGCAAGAACCGACACGGCTACGATACGATGTAATGGAGTTTTCATAAGCTCTCAATATACGTGCGAAAATTATCCCTGCCATCGGGGCAATTCCTGAAACGCGCGTAGGGCTACGAGGACACCAAATCCATAGACCGCAGTTGAAGTCACCATGAAGGGCATGAAAATATTACGATCAAAGAATTAATTCCCGAAGCTTTAGGCATTTAGATGATGCCGAAGGCATCTCACCTGCAGGAGCCGGGGGTTGAGCGTAGCGATACCCCCGGTTACCCCCTCCCTCCCGTCATTGATCCTGAAGGGATCACAGCCACTTGCGGATGGCAAAGACATCGGTGGTAGACTAGCTGCCACCCTTATCAGGGTGGGGATTGTTTTACGTCCCTATCCGGGGCTGTCGCTGCGCTCAAGCCCCGGCTGCTGCAGGTATGATCGCTTTGCGATCGAGAACCACCAGCTACCGTGCGCACGATGGTAAGCCGACGCACATGGGATTAGCAAAAGTGCAGATTTGCGGTGAAAAACGTCGAGGCCAAGATGGGGACATGTTGGAATCAAATTGGCTACTTCCGTCATCCCGACGAGGGAAGAATCTCACCCAAAGCACTTTTGCCATCCGAATGTCGGATGCTGTTCCTCACCGTTTCTTCCCAAAAAGCATGCGGTAAATGATCAAAAGCAGGATTGCTCCCACAATGGACAACAAAAATCCAGCGGGCTGTCCTTCTGCATACCATCCCATGGCACGCCCGAGGTATCCCGCGACCATGGAGCCGGCTATACCGATGAGTATGGTGATAATGCAGCCTCCCGGGTCCTTGCCGGGCATAAGAATCTTGGCAATCACACCAATGACCAACCCGATGACCAACATGTAGAGGATTCCCATGTCAGGAAGATGCGCTAAACGTGCTGAAAATCAACTCAATTAACGAGCCGCTCCGCTAGGGAGTCTGCGCAGTTTGCACCAAAGGGAGAGCGGGTTTTCTTACCCGCTTTGAGACGGTGCCATAAGCTCCAGAGGCGGACAGGAATGTCCGCCCTCCTTTCATGACCCACGTTTGCAACTTTCGGAGATTTGCCCAGGTTAGGGCGTCTGCGCAGTTTCGTCTTCGGTGGGGGCCAGGACGGCGAAGGTGATTTTGTCACCTTCGCGGCGGGCTTCGATGACGTCGCCTTGTTTGACCAGACCACGCAGGATGTCTTCTGCGAGTGGATCCTCGAGGTAACGCTCCACGGCACGGCGCATTGGACGGGCACCATACGCAGGGTCGTAGCCTTTCTCGATGAGGAACTCCAACGCGGTTTCGTCCAACGTGATCGTGATGTCTTTGCCCTTGATGCGCTTGGTGACTTTGTCCACTTCGAGTCCGACAATGCGGATGAGTTCGTCGCGGGTGAGCGGATGGAAGACGATGATGTCATCCAAACGGTTCAAGAACTCGGGCTTGAAGACACGTTTGGCTTCTTCCATGATTTTTCCACGCATCGTCTCGTAATTCTCTTCGCCGGTTGGCGCGCCGAATCCGAGCGAGGTCTGACGCTTGATCAACTCAGCACCGACATTAGAAGTCATGATGATAATGGTGTTCCGGAAATCAATTTTGCGGCCCAGACTGTCGGTCACTTTCCCCTCTTCAAGAATCTGAAGGAGCAAGTGCATGACATCAGGATGCGCTTTTTCGATCTCGTCAAAAAGCACCACGGAATACGGACGGCGGCGCACGGCTTCAGAAAGCTGACCGCCTTCTTCGTAGCCGACATAACCCGGAGGAGAACCGATCAGGCGCGATGCCGTGAACTTCTCCATGTATTCGGACATGTCGATCTGAATGAGCGCATCAGTGTCGCCGAACATGAACTCCGCAAGTGTGCGGGCG
>JBGTCP010000308.1:0-2103 GCA_041748815.1 Chthoniobacterales bacterium | reverse complement strand
CTCGACGAGGATGTCGCGGTTTTCGATTTCTTTGCGCAGGAATTCCACGGACTCGAGGACCAGTGCGTTCACATCGTCGGGGCGGGTTTCCACGACCGACGGGCGCACTGCCCGGAGGAATTGACTCACAATGAAATCCAGTCGCGACACTTCCTCTTTGGAAACTTTCACGAGCTCACCAAACTCACCTTGCAGATTTTTCGGCAGCTTGCGCAACTTCCGCTCGATGAGTTGAAGATGGATGTGCAGCGAGTTGAGCGGGTTCCCGATTTCATGCGCCACGCCGGCCGCCAGCAGAGTGAGCGCTGAGAATCGTTCCGACTCAATGGTCTCCTCTGTGCTTTTTCTGCTCTCAGTAATGTCCCGCAGGATGATCGCAAATCCCGACCTCCAAACCGCATCCGTGTCGTCGTCCGCCGAGTCCGCATCCAGCGGTACGATGTAAAAATTGAGGAACCGGTTTTGGGGATAAAACACCTCCATCTCGCGCTGGATCACGAGGTCCTGCTGCACAAGCTCATCCCAGTTTAATCCGCGTATTTTTTCAGGTAGCGAGCGACCCAATGCCTCCTCCATGTCCAACGCAAACAGGTCGCATGCGGCCTGATTCAGCAGGCGTATTTTGCCTGCGGTGTCCACGACGATCACACCTTCGTGCAGCGAGTTGAAGATCAGATCGAGAAATCCTTTTTCGCGGATTGCGCGCACCAGGTAGTTGCGGAGTTCGCCGGGCGTGATGCGGTCCGCCTTCTCGATGATCTTGTCCACAAAGCCCGTTTTCATGAGGCTTGGGGGTTATTCTTTAGGCACTCTGTGCAAATATCTGTGCCGTCGGCGGCGACGCGGAAATCCAGATCCGGGTTGCCGATATCGGTGCGTTTGCACTCGCTGCAAACGTGAAGTGGTTCATCGTCCGGTCGCTTGCCTGCATCAAATTTGCTACGTCGCTCGCGGGTCTCGGCGGTTGACCGGAGCTCAGCCACAAAGCGCGGGCCAAAGAACAGGAAGTAATTTCCCAGTGAAGCGATGATCGCCATTTTCATGGGCCATGGACCAATAATCAGCTGGAGTCCGAGGAACGCCGCCGAGACCCATGCAATCCATTTCATTTGCACCGGCAAAACGAAGAACAGCAGGATTTGGTAGTTCGGGAAAAGCGTGGCAAATGCGAAGAGGATCGTGGTGTTGAGCAGAATATTCATGTACTGCGGTCCTGAAATAAAGGCCGCGAGCGTGCAACAAAACATCCCCATGAGGTAAAATAAATTGAACCGGAATGCGCCAAAGTCAGCCTCCACTCCCGTGCCAAGAAACCACAGGAATCGAAGCGCGATTATGAAGAATAGAGCTTGAAACACCGTTTCCACGCTGGTGAACGGCGGGATGAAAATATAAGTGAACACCCTCCACACTTCGCCCTGCATGATCGCCGCAGGCTGAAGATCGATCATAGCCAAGAACCAGGGATTGAACTGCAGCAAGACAAAAACCAACGCATTAAATCCCACCACGATGCGAATCAGTCCCGGGATCGCGAAGCGCCCAAATCGCCGCTCAAGTTGGTCCATGAATGCCATATTGGCTCACACTTAACCCTTCCGGGCGCATCGAATCAAGAACCTGTTCGACATTTTGACGCAACCAGTTCGTTCAGTCTCTTTGGGGCCAGGAAAGCTAAGCGCCCACACCCTTCCTGGGCGTGAGCGCTCGCTCGTAGACTTTAAGATAGTTCACACGGCCATGAAGCTGGTGAACCCCCAACACGGCCAGTTAGGCCGTAAGGGTCGCGCTCCGGCGACGACGGTCCATCGTCAAGGCACCGAATACGAGGGCCATGAATGGGAGCACTGCGCCCATTTCCGGGATCACACTCAACCCGCTTGCGGTCCAGAATTCTTCAAAGCCACCTTCGGTGGAACCTGCACTTGGCAGGGAATCAGCACTGCCGAACTTCGCATACATGTAAACGAATTCTTCACCGGCTTCCAAGGCTCCAGCAAACGCGGACACAGGGATAAAGAAGGCAATATCGCCCTGACCACTACCGGAGTTCTGATCGTCATAGAGGATCGAAGTATCGAGGCCGGAAACTGTGGAATCGAT
>JBGTCP010000307.1:0-1926 GCA_041748815.1 Chthoniobacterales bacterium | reverse complement strand
ACTTCGACCGCGGTGCCCCCGCATGGAAGGAAGCGCTGTGGCTGCTGGTGCGGATCGTTTTTTTCTGGCAACCGGCTCCCTGGCCAGCGTCCCTGCGGTCCGCATTGCTGGAGGCTTTTGGCGCAAAAATCGGGACAGGCGTGGTGATTCGCCACGGGGTTATGATTCACTTTCCGTGGAAACTGGAGATTGGGGATCACGTGTGGATCGGTGAGGATGCGAGGATCTTGAATCTGGCTCCGGTGAAGATTGGATCGCACGTCTGCATCTCGCAGGAAGTTTACCTCTGCACCGGATCGCACGATTTCGCGGCTGAGAATTTTGACCTCATTGTGAAGCCGATCACCGTGGGTGATGGGAGCTGGATTGCAGCGCGTGCTTTTGTTGCTCCCGGTGTGGAGGTGGGTGCCGGGAGTGTGATCGGCGCGGGCTCGGTGGTTACCCGATCAGTCGGTCCGGGGCAGTTTGCGGCGGGGAACCCGGCCAAAGTCGTTCGCCCGGTCTAAGCCATGCCCCATTTGTTGATCGTCAATCAATACGCGCCGCCGGATCCCTCGCCGACTGCGCAGTTGATGGGTGAAGTGGCTGATGCCGCTCGGGAAGCCGGGTGGACAGTCGACTATGTGCATTCTGAGCTGGACTACCACGCAAAAGCGACATCCCGGATTGGGCGGTATTTGCGGGAGCTGCGCTCGTTGCTAAGCATCGGCTGGCGATGCCTCACGGCGCGGAGGCCGGATGTGGTCCTGTCGCTGAGCTCGCCACCGTGTTTGAGCGTGATCGTGGGAGCTGTGACTTCGCTGCGTCGGATCCCGCACATTCATTGGGCGATGGATGTGTATCCGGAAATCGCAGTGGCATTGGGCGAAATTTCCGGCGGTCGACTTGCTGGTTTGCTAAGTGCGCTGATGCGTTGGAGCTATCGCAATGCCCGACTGGTTGTGGCATTGGATGCAGATATGCAGGCGCACTTTTTGAAGATGGGTGTGAGCACGGAAGTGGTCGCTCCCTGGTATCCGATGCCGGAAATTCATGCGCCAGCAGTGGAGCAAACTGAACTGGTTTGGCTCTACAGTGGCAATCTTGGCAGAGCTCACGAGTGGAAAACTTTGCTGGATGCGCAGGCGTTGCTGGAAGGATCTGGAAGCGCCGCAAGGTTGGTTTTCCAAGGCGATGGGGCAGGCGCAAATGATGCAAAGGCTTATGCCGCGGCACTTGTGTTGAAGCGATGTGAATGGCGGCTCTACGCTCAGACGGATGAATTAGTATCGTCTCTGCTGAAGGCCGCAGTGATCATTGCGACTCAACGACCCGAGACCCGTGGCCTGCTTTGGCCCAGCAAACTGGCCCTGGCGACGCTACTCCCGCGTCCCGTGCTGTGGGTCGGCCCAGTGGACGGAGCCGTTGCACACTGGCTAACTGCAACGACGGACTGCGGCATCTTCGCACCAGGAAATGCCGAAGGCGTCGCAGCCTTTGTGAGGGACGCGACATCCAATCTTGGAAAGTTAGATGCTCAAACACTCCAAAATTCGCCTCGGGATGTTGCGCTTGAAGATTGGGTAGCTCGACTCGACCGCATTGCTTGAGTCGCATTGCGCTGCGGTCAGTTTGTAATCCCCGTGTAAATTATTCTAAGGACTGGCGTTCTGGCGTGTCTACTTGATGAGCAGGTAATATGATCTCTGCAAATCACAGCACCCATGTCACGATTTTGAATCCCCAGACCGGAATGCCAAACCCTGATTCCTCCAGCTTGAAGGCACCGCTCCGGCTGGGGGATGTGTTTGCTTCGGAAGAGGGACCGTTGTTGCGTTTTGCGGTGGGGCTAACGGGTCGCCGGGTCGTTGCTGAGGATCTGGTGCAGGAGGCATTTCTTAAATTGCACGAGCATTGGAATGAGGTGGAGCAGCCGAAGGCATGGCT
>JBGTCP010000306.1:0-7775 GCA_041748815.1 Chthoniobacterales bacterium | reverse complement strand
GAAAGTGGGAGGAGTCCAACGGAGAATCCAAAACCACCGAGGCCGCTGCCAGATTCCCACTGGCCCGAAGCCGTTGCTCCTCCTGTGGAGAACGAATATCTTCAGCATCAATATCCTCTAAAGCCTCAACGGCTAAATGATGGGGCACGTTGGTCTTCCAGAATTCTGTTCGGAATCGCCAAACACCGTTATAATCCCAGTCTTTTGTGCCTCCTGAATACTGAAATCGATGCGTTCCAAACCTGGGATTATCGATCGGCTGCAAAGTCACATTTGCTTTCGTGCCTTCATCCGCCACCCAATAGCCAAACCGCCCGCCCGACGCTTCCTCCAAAGCGGCGCGGACCCCGCCTGCAGGCGCTGACACATCCGGCTTTACGATCCACGCGACTTCGGGATCGGTTTCCGGGTCTCCCAAAGCGGCGGTCGGATCGGGCGTATCACCTGATACCAGCCATCCCGAAGCGGATGGGTTGATCAGCGCGGGTTCGCCACTCCAGACGCCCGTCCAATGCGTATTCTCCGCGTCGGTATCCGCCAGCACTCCGGCCGGGGCGGTCACTCTCTGATCCGGTCCTGCCATTTCCTGAATCCTGCCCATGGCGATTTGCATTCCGAGCAGAGCATTCTGCTTCGCCCGTTCCCGGTCCAGCGTGTTGCTGCTGGTGCGGGTTTCCATCATGAGAAACGAGGCCAAGCCCACCAGAATCAGGACCAGAAGAGCTACCAGTAATAATGACACAACCAACGCAAAGCCAGTGCTCTGCAAACATTGACTTAAGCGGACATTAGGCGCCGTCAAGGATCCACCAAAAACTCTTTTGTTCAAACGGGGGGGCATAAGTGATGCTGTTACCTTACAACAGCGACTCTGTCGCTGTCAATACATTATCATTACATAACGATAAATTCTCTTCGGTGTTCCAGCCTGACTGAGCGGCCTCTCGCGGCAGCAAATTTTCTCCGGCGCATTTCGCCGCGAACCGTCCTACAGCTTCCCCCATAGTGACGGCATTTCCAGTGACCCGATAGCTTCCATGCGACCAGAAATCGCCGCTGATGCATCGTCCCGCCAGCAACAGGCCTTCCACATCGCGTGCCACTAGAGAGCGCAGAGGAATATCATATGGCAGACTTTTTACGCCCCCGCTGCCAAGCCCTTTGCCCTTTGAGGGGTCTAAAGCATGGATATCCACCCCGAAAGTCACCCTGCACACCGCGTCCTGAAACCGGGCTCCCCTCATCAAGTCCTCCTTGGTCAAGCGGTAGAGCCCATGAATCCGCCGACCTTCCCGCACACCAATTTGCGCGCCGGTGGCTGCCAGTCGAATGCCTGACCAGATCCCGCCCTCAGCTCTGAGGGCTTCAATGATATTCCAAACTTCCCGCCGGGCTTCCATCGTGGCTCGAGTCAAGTCCCCTGCGTCGATTCCCTTTGCAAGATATTGATGGTTTGCCATCAAGGCAAACAAACCACCGGGCAGACGAAAGAGTGAGGGGTGAGCGTAGGAGGGAGAAACTCCATGCGATTCCATAATTGATTTCAACTTGTCCATAGGCTCGGCCCAGGCTGCAGAACCATCACCACAAATGAAGGGCTTTACTTCATTCTCCTTTAAGCCGACAAGGATTGCCATTAGACTCATAGGCTGGCTGAGTCCTGTCTCAGGATGCCCCCAGTCAAA
Organism: Chthoniobacterales bacterium; assembly: GCA_041748815.1. GTDB lineage: Bacteria > Verrucomicrobiota > Verrucomicrobiia > Chthoniobacterales > CAKUMP01 > JBGTCP01. Next base: position 6,090 of record JBGTCP010000306.1, on the reverse strand, counting down.
GGCACACCCCGCTCTCGCCGCCAGATCCCCGTCGCCTGTGGCGTCCACGAAAATTTTTCCCGGCCAAAATTCAAGACCTGACTTACTTTCGGTAAAAACTCCAGTGAGCCTTCCGTCCGATGCGCTAACCTTCACCCCCGTGATCATCGTGTGAAGGCGCACATTGACTCCCTCCTCCAGGCACCATGCGTCCAGCTCCACTTTCATGGCTTCGGCATCGTAGCGGCCTGAGAAGCTTCCCTCTTCTTTGTAAGCAGCACCGCCCCGCTCATCCAGCCTCGCCATAAGTTCGGCCATCACACCGGATTTGTTGCGGAAATCAATAATCACGGACAGCAAACCTGCGGTCCAAACTCCTCCGAGACAATTCTGTCGTTCGATGAGCTGGACCTTCGCCCCGGCCCTGGCAGCAGAGATAGCAGCCGCAAGCCCGGCAGGTCCGCCGCCGCAGACGACCACATCAGCAGGTTTGTGCAAAATCGCCTCATCCATTTCCCGGCCCCATCCCTCGCCATGGAGCGTCGCTTTATTTGCTTTTGTGTTTTCCATCAGTTGAAAAACGAGGGGGTTGTATCTTGACACTTGTTCATTGGATTACCACAGCACTACCACGCAGCCATTGGTGAATCAAGAAAATATGTTACGATACATACAGCTTATCAAAAGCACGTTCTTGCACGAACTGGAGATTTGACTGAAATAAGTTGCGTAACACGTATTTTCCCCATATTTGGAATGTTCTGCTTATGTTAAAACCATCGATCTTTTCTGGAATTCTACTCATTTCATTGTCGACACTCTGCCCGGCCCAGCAGGAAGCGGGTTCCCCCGCTGAAACGGTTGTTATGGACGCGGGACAGGACGACAGTTCCGTGCAAGATACTACGCCAGCCGGTGAAGAGGCGGAAGTAACTGAGGAGGTTGAGATCCGGCGGGGTTCTTCGATGATCGATCTCCTGGCCCAGGGCGGAATCACCGTGGTTTTCCTCCTGATTCTCTCAGTGGGTGGAGTGAGTTTCTTTTTAGACAGGCTGTTTCGACTGCGACGGGACGCTATCGTGCCCGGCGACATCAGCGAGCAAGCCAGGTCACTCTGGAAGGCAGGTCAATTTGAGCAACTGCGCCAAATCTGCTCCGAACGGAGTGATACCCTCTCAAGGGTGATCGAGAGTTTTGTACGTCACCGTCACTGCCAGTCCCTTGAGCTTTCCCAGATGGCTGGAGATATTGCCGGCCGCGAACTGCGCGGTCATTTGCAGAAGGCTTATCCGATGGCCGTGGTCGCCACTCTTGCTCCATTACTCGGACTTTTCGGCACCGTCAGTGGAATGATCGAATCTTTTGAAGTGGTGGCCATTGCGGGTTCGATGGGTGATGCCTCGCTGCTTGCCGGGGGAATTTCCAAAGCCCTCGTCACCACGGCAGTTGGGCTCGGAGTGGCAATCCCGTTTCTTGCTGCCTATCATTACTTCCGAAGCCGGACCAATACTTTCGCCATGGAGCTGGAAGGTGAAGTCAACGATCTCCTTGCCACCTGGTTCCTTGATCGCGAGGAAGCCACCGCAAACGCGGTCAGTCCCGCAGCGGATGTGTCCGTCGTAAATACGATTCCAACTAAATCAGCATTATGAAGGTGGATCTTCGTGATGATGAATTCATCGAGGTGCAGATGGCGCCGATGATTGATTGTGTGTTTCTGCTGCTGATCTTTTTCCTCGTGGCCACCACACTGAAAAAAGTGGACAAGGAACTCCCTTTGGAATTGCCGGATGCCACCGCCGCGATTGAGGTGCAACAGCCTGAAAATTTCACGGTAATTTCCGTCGACCAAACCGGAGCCTATTATCTGGATGGCACCCCGATCTCCGTGAGCCTCCTGCAGGGAGCAGTCAGGTCACTGGGCCGCGAGAGCCCGGAGATCAAGATCCGGCTCGATATCGATCAGCGCTCGGAGTTCCGCGCAGCAATGCAGATACTCGACCTCTTGAGGTTTGAAAATCTGAAAAACGTGAGCATTAACAGCAAGCGGGAAACTGCTACTCCGTAGGATGGCGTCGCGCTCTAAAAAGGGGCAGTCTCCCAGGTTCCTGATTGGCTCGGCGGTCATCCACCTTGCGATCCTGGGTGTGATTCTCCTCTCCCCTGCGCGGGAATACATTTTTGAGCGCGAACAATCCCTTAAACCGGAGATTATCGCCCGCGATGACCGGCTCGAGGAGTTGATGGAGGAGGTGCGCGACCAAACAGTGGAGCGCCTGCAGGAGCGCGTCGAAATCCTTGCCGAAGGCCAGGATCGGATGGCAGGGAATTTTGAGACCATCAACGCCCATCTGCAACCATTTCAAGAAATGCAGACGGCCACCGCACGGGACCGTTTTGAGCAGTATGCGGAGACCACCACCAGTCTTCAAAAGCAGCTTCTTGAGCTGCTGGAAAGTTCGCCCCGGACTTTGGCCGAGTGGAACGCTGCCGAAGCAGAAGCCCGACAACTCACGGCAAGACTGCTTTCCACACAGGAGGAAATCCGCCGTGGCATGATGATCCTTGGCTATCTCGACGCGGAGTTGCTGGAACAGCAGGCCGGAACCGAACGGGAACAGTTCACAGTCGGCCAGTCGCTCAGAGAACTGGCCGAAGCGTTATCGGAGGAAGAAAGACGATCGGCTCAATTGCAGCGCGATCAAGCCACACTCGCTACCGCAGTCGCCCGGATCGCCGAACTCAATGCGGAGTTGCCCCCGGCGGAGCAGGCACTGGCCCAGGCGAAAGCTGATGAGAAAAAACTCCTTGCTGAGCCTGACGAAACCGATACGCGAAAAAGGAGAGAACAAAATGGCCAGCGCAACCGGGCCAAAAGGCAGGTTGTCGTGACAGAAAAAAAAGTGAATGCACTCACCGGGGACATCACGAGGACAACCGCTGGAAGAGATTCCCGTATCGAAGCGATTGCGACTGTGAAACAACGACTGGAGGAGTTGGAGCTTCGCCAAGCGGAATTGCTGAAACAATCCCGCGAGCGACAGCTCGCCGCCACCGAATTACAGCGCTCGGTCATCGATCAGATCCAGTCCACTGCCCCTTCCACGACAGCCGAGCCCATGCAGACAGGAGAACTGTGAAAATGAACACCCATTTTCTCAGCTTTCGGACACTTTCACTGGGGATCCTGTTGTTCTTAGTTGCCTCGACCACCAGCCACTGCTTTGCGCAAGAGAGCGTGCCCGTGCCCGCCCCCGAGGTTGACCCACAAACGGGCGGGTTAACTCCCGATCAGGGTAAAGACATTGTGACAATCTACGACCAGGCAGTTGTGCATCTGGAAAAAGTCTGCGACGACTATCGACGCATCCGGGCGCTCCAACTCATGCGCCAGCGGGATCTCGCTTTTGCGGATGCTTACGCCAACATTTCATCGGTGATGCCAGCACTCGACCCGATCAATCGACCTCTTTTGCGAAAGGCCCTGCGGGATCCTTCGGATATCGTGCCTCACAAACAGGCAGTGGAAAAGGTAGAAAGCGAAATCGAAGCCATGATTGCGCTGGTCGCAAAACTCCTTGCGGAAATCGAAAAAGTCGAAGCTGAAATGCGTGAACAAACCGCCGGGGAACAGACCACCCTCGAAGAGATCATTGCACGCGAGGAATTTGACCCGGAGGAAATCGCAGAGGCACTCGACGCGGCTAACACCCGCGAAGCTCAAGTGGACATGCAGGAAATGGCTGAAGCAGCGAAGGAGGATGAAGCGCAAATTGCCAAAGACCTGACTCCGCTTATGGCCGACATACCGCCTCCGCCTGTGAATCAAGCAGACCTTACCAGCCAACCGGACCAGCCCGCCACCAGCCCGCAGCATTTCGTTTCCGGCACCGATGCTCTGGATGTTCTCAACAAGATATCCAAACCCGACCTGCGAAACCTCATTCTTGGGCGTAAAGTCAGCGAACCCGGCACCCCTTCGGAGTGGATGTTCATCGACACATGGCACACCATAGGACCATTTCCAAACCCCGGACGCTTGAATATCAACCGCAAATTCCCTCCGGAAACCATCATTGATTTTGACGCCAGCTACCAGGGCAAAGGGAATGAGATGGTGCGCTGGGAGTTTGTGCAGAGCGGTCAGCCAATGGTGAAACCAGCCAATGATCAGGAATACGCGATCTACTACGCCTACACAGAAATTTATTTTGATCGCTCCATGGATCTATGGGTCGCCATTGGAAGCGATGATCGGGGCGAGGTCTGGCTGAACGATGCTCCGATCTGGATCAGCAGCGAAAAGCTGAAGGGCTGGAAAATCGCCGAGGGCTTTCGCAAAGTACGCTTCCAGGCAGGAGTCAACCGCGTGCTTTTCCGAATCGAGAACGGCTGGAGAGAAACAGCTTTTTCTTTTGGAGTTCGGGTGGCCAACTAATACTACCTACTACAATCGGTCGTTTCGTTGCGGCTCGCCCGATCGAAAATGCAATTCAGCCCACAACCGGCGGCACAGCAATAGACTTCAACGGTTCCCCGCCAGGTTCCATCACCTTTGAAATCAACATCTGAACTGCTTGGCGCGCCATAAAAGCATAATCCAGCCGGATCACATGGAGTTGTGGCACACCACTGGAGGTGCCCGTGCCAGCTGAGACGATTTTTATGTCGCTGCCAATGCGCACGCCCATCTCGCGGGCGACCAGCGAAAGCACCAGCGCGTCATCATTGTGGAAGCAAAGAAATCCGTCCGGTCGGGGATTTTCCTCCAGGATTGCACGCATTGCCTGTTGTTTTTCGACCAACAAAAGACTTTGCCCGTCGCTTCGTGCCATGGCGGATTTCGAGAAGGAAGGTCCTTCAAGTCGCGGCTCCAGCCTCGCACGCTTCATCGCTGAGAGGTACCCTTCGCGACGATCCTGTCGTGAATAATGTTGATCCGGGGCCAAAGCTGCCACGGCGGTGTCGAAATAAATGATTCGCTGGCGACCTTCCAACAACAAAAGTTCGACAGCCTTCACACCCACCATGTGATCATCGTGATAAACGGCACTGAAAGGACGCTTGTTATTGAGCCAAACCGCCGGAAGCTCCAGTTCCTCAAACACGTCGTCCATTCGCTCAGGTGCCTTATGGGTGAAATTCACCAACAGCCCATCCACCACATGTTCCTTGAGGATCGTCGGATAGGATTGCGGGTCGGTAAGTTCCTCATCCGTGAACCTCGCCAATACCAAGTGTCTTTGAGCGTGGTGCATTTCGGTGCACAGGCCTCCAAGAAGGGGTGCCGGCAGAGTGCTGATGCCCGGCCCGAATCCTAGCAAAAGGCCAAACATGTGCGTCTGCCCGGTGCGCATACTTTGAGCCGAGCGATTCACACGGTAACCCATTTCCGCTGCGGCTTTTGCAACACGCTCGCGTGTTTTTGCACTGACATTCTTGGATCCCTTGAGTGCATAGGAAACCGAGATCGGGCTGATTCCAAGTTTCTTCGCGATATCCTGCTGGGTGACCGGTGTTTTAGGCATGTCTGTATTCTGTAAGGTTAAGGCTAGGCCCGTCGTGAAATCAGGTCAAGGCCACAGGCATGTTCCTCGCAGAGTGGGAGTAAGGCGATTCAAGGAAGAGGCGGATCTCCAGCGAAAGAAACGAGGCAAGGCCGACGAGAATCAGCACCAGAAGCGCGACCAGCAACGGCGAAACTACCAAGACAAAGCCGCGCCTGCGGTCGGGGTTAGCGGAGCTGGCAGGTCAAAACCTCACAGAGCCGTCCCGCGGCCTTGTTGCCGCTCCAAATCCCGAATGCTCACTTCGTGGAAGTGCGTTCAATGTCCCACATCTAGTGAAAAGATCTCAACTTGCAGGGAGTGAACGGGAATTCTGGCCTCGAAACGGACCTCCACGTCCTCGCCGCCCTTCGCCACATAGTCGGTGGTCTGGCCGAAGCTGGCCTCGACGTTGAAGAACGCGGCGGCTCGGCGGTCGCCGTCAATCTTCACGACGAGATTCTCAGTCCATTCGCTCATGATCTCCCAACCGGTGAAGCGGCCGATACCGACCCCTTTACCTTCAATAAGCAGTCCCTCGGGTTTCTCGAAGCCCCCGTTGACG
>JBGTCP010000305.1:0-3381 GCA_041748815.1 Chthoniobacterales bacterium | reverse complement strand
GTCAAATGGTTGGTGCCCACGCCATTACATGTGGAAAGTTCCCCCGCAATCGAGGGAGACATTGTAGTGGCGGGTGCCGGAGCCATCGAGCAGCCCCCCGACCATCGGCCACAAGGCGATCCTGAGGGCATTGGACATCCGGGTTATGTGTTCGCTGTGCGTATTTCCGATGGCAAAGAGCTCTGGCGTTATCAACTCAACGATCCTGAGAGTTCACCGGCGATTCGCGATGGTATCGCCTACATCGGAAGCGGCGTCAACGGCAGCGCCGTGGCGGCCTTGCACATTGCATCGGATGAAGAATTGGCCACCCAGGGGCTGGAACGCTTGGTTTGGAAGGTGCCAACTCCGCATCCTGCCATCGGCCCGGTAACCCTCTACGAGGATCTCGTCCTGATCGGTGGCGGCAACGGAGATTTTGTCTTTGCCGCGCCCAATCCCGAAGGGGTGCTGCTCGCGCTCGACCGGCAGACAGGTGAAACGCGCTGGTCTGTGGAGTTTCCCGACGCCATTCTCAATGCGATTGCCGTTCATGGCGACATCGCCATTTGCCCGGTCCGCAATGGCGAAGTCGTGGCCGTCGATCTTAAAGAGCAAGGCAAAGTGCTGTGGCGGCAGCGCATCAGCGGAGATCGCCCGATTTTGGGTGCTCCGGCCTTCACCGGCACCCATGTGTATGCGGTCAGCTCCGATGGTTACCTGGGCGTGATCGACGCTGCCAATGGCAATTTGCTGGAGCGGGTTTACATCAACACCGAAGGACGGCCAGGCGAGCTTGGTCTGAGCATGGCCTCCCCACTTGTAGTGGACGGCAGCGTCTTCATCGGCAGCGAAACCGGCGGCATCCGCAGTTACTCAGGGTCGCAGGAAGCCAAGTAAACGTTCCGTCTTGATCCTCAAAAGTGATTTCGGTGGTGCTTTTTTGGGGTGGAGAAAACGACGCCGGAGCCCTGCTTGCTCCAATCATGCCTCATTTGGCGCGCAGCGTCGTCCCCTCACACCAGTCCGGAGGGATTTGCACGCTTGGCGCGTGGTTCATGGGCAGGCGCTCATCGTGCAGGATCTGGCGATGGAGCAGGGAAAGGGCTGCTTCGGCGATGCTGGTAATCGGGGGAGCGGTTCCGGAGATTTTCTCTTTGTTGGACTGCGTTACCTGCGTGCAGAAACCAATTTGATCAGGCACCCGCCAGCCGGCGGCATGCATGCGTGGCAATGCCCAAGGTGCCGCCATGGGAAAGGCCACCACGTCCGGCTTGAGTCGTCGGATGAGCGCTTCCAGTTTGCCGTCCGGCGTGATTGCCGTAAAATCAAGCTCTTCGAACTGGTCGAACAGCTCCCGGCTGGCGCGAATCGCTCCGAGGCCCTCCAACGCATTGTTTCCCCCATGCTTGATTGCCACCAGTGGGCGTCGATAACCCAACTCTGCCAACTTTTCCATCATCATACGCGCACCTTGGAAATAGTTGGTGGTGACGCTGGGAAAACCGGTGCGGTTTACGTGTCCTCCAACGGCCACGGCCTGAAAGCGTGGCCAATCCAGCGGCACATCCCGCAATCGGGTAAAGCCGCCCCGCACAATGAGCCCCGTGATCCCGCGAGCACTCAGGACCCGCGTCAGCACCACCGCCTCCTTCGGGGAGGTCGGCAACTCAAAAGTATCGAGACCATATCCCAGAGCCTCCGCACATTTGGTGAGAGATCGGGACACCAGGTCGGACTTCCCGATGAGCTTCAAATCTGCTGAATTCACGAGCATTCCAAGCGTGGCCCGTGCTGTCGGAGCCCGCAGACGCGCCCGGTAGGCGCTCAGGGCCGATAAATGCGGGTCGGGCCGGTAACCCATGGCATCCGCCTGCTTGCGCACGCGTTCGCGGGTTGCCGTGCTGCAACGCGGGTCGTTGCGCAGCGACATGGACACCGTGGCCTTGCTCATCCCCAAGGCTTGGGCAATGTCCACCAGGTTTACTCGCGGGGATTCGGGGGATTGCTTCATTTGAACTGATTCAATCTATATTGTGTTGTCCAAGCCGCGCAATTCAATATTTTGTCAGAACTCGAACTCCCCTCCTTATGAATCTACCCATCTACCTCATGAATCCATTCCCCGCAGAATCCCGCATCCTTCCTCGCTCGATCGCTCTCGGTTTCGTCGCCATTGCGCTCGTGGGCATCTCTCTCCCGTCGGCTTTTGGCCAGACGTGGGATGGCAACGGTGATGCCAACGCCTCAGGAAACTGGGCGACGGGCGTTAACTGGTCCACCAATGCAGTTCCCACCGGTGTCACCAACTTGAATAATGTTACCAGCGGAGACCGGACCGTGACCATCGACTCGGCGGTGTCCAACATCACTCAGCTTAATCTGACACAGACTACGACGACTGACGCATCGAACTTTCTCTCGATTATTGATAATAATCTCTCGGTAGTCGCGACCTCGGGTAACAACGCAGTGGCCGTTACTCTGGGGGCTGGAGTTCCCGTCGCCAACGCGGGAGTGAACATCAGTGGGTCCGGCAGCCTCACGCTGGCAAGCATCGTAGCCTCGAATAGTGTTGCAACCGCACAACCAAACACATTTGTAAATGGCGGCACATTGGCCATATCGGGAAATGGCAGTCTGCTGCGGGACTTTGGCGGCACTTCAACCAATGCTGCCCTCAATCTAAACAACAGCGGAGTTGTGACGTTGGGTGGCACAGGAGCGAATGTCCTGATCGGATACGCGGGGCTTGATGAGCGGAACCACAGCACCACGATCAATAACACGGGAACCTTCCAGGTGGTCGGAGGGACGGCGAACCTTGGTCAAGTTGAAGTTGTGGGCTCTGCAGTAAACAGGCGCGGCACTGTAACCTTCAATAACGAGGCGAATGCCTCCGCCAGTATCGCCGGTGGTGCGACCCTCACAATGTGGACGAGGAGTGGGGCAAATAACAATGCTCGAAACGGCATCGTGGACAATAAAGAGGACGCATCTTTTACCATCGGCGCCGAGGCACAGGCTGCAACGCTATCGTATCGTTTTCACTACGGCTCTGGAACCCAGATTGCGGGAACCCAGCGCTTTACGAATGCGGGCACGCTGAACATCAATGGGGGCAGCGTGATCGAGCTGTCGAACTTGTCCTCTATCGTACAGAACACCTTCACCTTCCAGAATACAGCCACAGGCACGACGACCCTCCACGGGACAAGCCGCATTGGCAACACCGACCGCCGGACCGCCTTCACCAACGACGGCATCTTCAACAAAACCGGCGCCGGCATTGCCACGGTGCAGTCTGCCGCTCTCGGCACCGCCGCCAACAGCGGCACCCTGCATGTTCAGGCCGGGACATTGGCTTTCAGCACCGCCCTCACCAACAGCGGCAACATCCGG
>JBGTCP010000304.1:0-2058 GCA_041748815.1 Chthoniobacterales bacterium | reverse complement strand
TTCCGACATGGCGGAGGAACTGGCCCGCAATCCGGCTCCGTATCTTCGTTCGCTCGGAGGTGTGGACCGGGAAATCACGCTGCTATTTTCCGACTTGCGGGGATTTACATCTCTTGCCGAATCAATGACCGCCGCGGAGCTCGTCACGCACTTGAATACCTATCTCGAGAAAATGGTCCAAACCGTTTTTGATGAGCGCGGGAGTATCGATAAATTTATGGGCGACGCTATCATGGCAGTCTGGGGCCGGGTGCGCGACGACCGCTCCACCGCCGCATTGGACGCCGATGCACGCTACGCAGTCAGTGCCGCACTGCGGATGCGCGCGGGGCTGCAGGAGCTCAACCAGCAGTGGGCGGGTGAAGGATTGCCAGCTCTTAAAATCGGCATCGGTGTGCATCAGGGCTTGGCGGTCGTCGGCAACATCGGCTCGTCATCCCGAATGGAATTCACCGCCATCGGAGACACTGTCAATGCAGCAGCCCGGCTTGAGAGTCTGAGCAAACAATACGGCGTCGATCTGTTGGTAAGTCAGTCTGTCGAGCAACGCGTCCGTGAGGAATTTCATTTCCGCCCCGTGGACCTCGTTCGCGTCAAGGGCAAGTCGGAGGCCATGGCGATCTTCACCGTGGTATCTGCCTCCAGTGCTCACGTTCCCGACGGATTGGAGGAATTCAGGCTGGCAGTCGAAGCCTATCGGAGGGGCTCTTTTGCTGATGCTCTGGAGGGATTTGAAGTTGCCTCCAACCGGGGCTTCGATGACGCCCTCACGCGCCTGCAGATCGAGCGATGCCGGGCGATGATAGAAAACCCACCGGCTGATGGATGGGATGGCGTATTCACAGCAACCGAAAAGTGACGGCTGGCTTTTTTGTCGCTCGTGGCTGCTTCCCGCTAGAAAATCCCCGACGGGACCCGAAACGAAACTGGACAAACCGCGCGAAATCTTTTTCAACATCCAATGACTTCACGAATCCCCTTTATTTCTTATGACAACTGAATTCAACCGCCCTGAGCTGCCCGCGCTGGGCATTGTTGCCGATCTGGAAGAAGATGACCGGGTGTTGCTCAGCAACTACGGTGAGTTCCTGCCGGTGCAAGCCGGGCAGCTGCTCATTGAGGAAGGCGGGCCGCAGGATTCTTTGTATTTTGTCATCTCTGGACTGCTGCATGTGCACACATTGGCCAATGAAAAACCTCTTTTCATCGCGAGGGTCGAGGCTGGCGAATCTCTCGGCGAAATCAATCTCTTCGATCCTTCGACGGCAAGTGCCTCCGTGACTGCAAAAGAATTCTCCTCGGTCTGGCGGGCCACGCGTGCCGATATGGAATTATTTCTCGAGTCTTATCCCGCCGCCGCCGCCCGGCTTCTGATGAATATCAGCAGGGAAATGAGCCGCCGCATCCGTAAAATTAATGCCAAAGTTGCCAGTGCGGAAATGCGCGGGGCTTACATGAGTTTGCTGCATTAATCGCCATCCCTCTGGTCATGCTCGCGTCAGTATTTGCATCGCTCAATACCAACACAGGTATCACGGCAGGACTCGTCCTGTTTTTCGCTTTTCTCATCGGTCATGCCATTGCTGACTACTCGCTCCAAAGTGAATTCATCGCCTTGGCGAAAAGCCGTCATTCCGATCTCTCCAGTACTTTTCGCAAAGGCTCTCAATCCGGCCTCTGGATCCACGCGCTCGGTGCACATTCCCTTGTGCATGCAGGCGCGGTGTGGCTCATATCGGGGTCCGTGATCCTCGCGCTGGCCGAACTCATCCTGCACAGCATCATCGACTTCACCAAGTCTGAAGACTGGATTTCTCTCAACGTAGACCAGGCCCTGCACTGTCTTTGCAAATTGGCTTATGCCATCCTCCTCGCAACCGGTGCAACCTGGGCCACGTGGGTTCCTTAGGGCCAGAGCAATTATCCCGGTCCGAAGCGCCGCAGAACTTGACACCGCTCTATTATGCCTCTACGTAGGAATCATCTGCCTGATGTGTTCGCGCTCAGCGAAACTGTGCAACTTTCCGGTGCGGAGCCGCTCCTTATTTTACGCTCGAC